>JBOGFL010000517.1:0-5099 GCA_050743285.1 Acidimicrobiia bacterium | reverse complement strand
CTTCCGGGCTTTGTAGAACCAAGAGCGATGCGATTGATGTAGGCGTTGAAGCGCTCGTCGTGCGCGCGCAGCGCCTGAAGTACCTCCCACACGGCGTCGTAGTCGCGGTTCTTGTCGAGCGCCGTCGCCGCGTCCAGGCCCGCGGTGATCGCGATCGGCAGAATGACGTAGCCGAGCTGCTTGCCGGGAGGCTTTCGCATCACGCGGCCAACTGCTTGGACAATGTCGATTTTCGAGCGTCGAGGAGTGAGGAACATCACTGCGTCGAGGGCAGGTACGTCGACGCCTTCGGTCAGGCACTTGGCGTTGGTGAGCACCCGGCACTCGCCATCCGGGGGAGTCTCCTTCAACCACCGGATGTCGGTGCGGCGGCTGCTGATCTTGATGGTGCCGTCGACGTGACGTGTGGGAACCGTCAGTGCCGTGATCTTCTCGCCGCCAGGACCGGCCTCGAGCTGGTCGAAATAGTGATCCGCGACTTGCTCGAACTGCTGGGCGAACCGCGCCGAGTCGGCGATCTTCGTCCAGAACGCCACCGCCCGCTGCATCGCGGCCTCGTCACCGCTGAGGCCCACGCCGGAAGCGCCGGGCAGTTTCGCCAGCGCCGAGAGGCAGCCGACGAAGCGAGCGATGTCGGGCAGGCTCAACTCGCCGTTCGTCGAGAGGAGATCCTGGAACGACTCGCTCACGGCTGACTCGTCGACGGTGAGGATCAAGACCCGATAGTCAGCCAGGAGTCCTTGCTCCACGGCCTCGCCAAAGCCCAGCCGATGGAACTCTTCACCGAAGAACTCGGGGTCATCCATCGATGCGAGGATGGCGTCGGCTTCCTTGGCTGCATCGGCCGCCACCGGCTTGAAAAGGCGAGGTGTGGCGGTCATGTAAAGCCGCTTGGCTGCGGGGATGACAACGTTGTCGTGCACCAAGCCAAAGGCTCTGTCCTCGCCCGCGACACTGGCGACACCCGCGGTCCGGTGTGCCTCGTCACACACCACGAGGTCGAAGTTGTGCCCAGTGGCGGTCTGCATGTCCGCGACGACCTGGATCGACTGGTAGGTCGAAAACACCACCGTCATCTCGTCTGCCGGAAGCTCGTGGGCGCCGGCTTCGATGAGAGCCTCAGGGTCGGTGGTAGGCGGCACGACGAGGTCATGCGGAGTGGCGTTCTCGCCCTCGATGGGCTTCCCAGCCGTCGGGTCGGAGCACACCGCGAACGGGCGGATGGGTACAACGCATTCGGCCGTCCACTCCTTGAGCGACTGGGCGACGAGGGCGATCGAGGGGGCGAGCAACAGCACTGACTTGCCCGCGCCCGCATGCTCCTCGGCGACGCGCAGAGCGGTGAAGGTCTTACCGGTCCCGCACGCCATGATCAGCTTGCCGCGGTCGGCCTTCGCGAAGCCGGTACGAACAGCGTCGACTGCCTTGATCTGATGCGGCAGTAGTTCGTATCGCTTCGTCGGTTTGAGACCGGTGGGGTTCGTAACGTCGTACGACGACCAATCGACGGTCATCGCCTCGAGGTCGTCGATGCCGATCCTTTCGATCGCCACCGCGTGACCTTCGAGGGACTTCTCCGCGTTGACGGACCAGAGGTCGGTCGTAGCGACGATGATCCGGCGAGCCCATTGCTTCTGCCCCGAGAGCGCGACGAAGGAGTCGATCTCCTCCTTCGTGAGCGTTGCGGTGGGCTCGTAGAACTTGCACTGGATCGCAATCAGACGACCCTCTGGATCGCGCGCGACGAGATCGACGCCAATGTCGATACCGGTGCGTTCGGGCCAGTCCATCCACCGCCAGACGCCGGCAAACTGCTTGTTGAATGTGCGGTCGGTCTGGAAGGCATGGAACATCAGGCGTTCGAATCGGTCGCCCTTGTCGTGCTCGTCGGTGGAGATGGCGCGGATGTCCTCCAGCAACTCCTCAAGCGCTGTCATTCGTGTCCTCCGTGCACTTCTGCCGGCACGGACAACTCCAGTGCGACGATGGCCTTGCGCTTTCCGACGTCGGTCCGGCCGTCGTAATGGAGGCGGAGCGTCGCCTCGCTGTTGCCGAGGATGTCGGCGACGGTGCGGTACGACTCGCCGGCGTCGAGCATGGCCGTGGCGGTGTAGTGGCGGAGGTGGAGCAGCGTGATCGGTGACACCCCCCGGGCTGCGGCCCAGCGCACCGTGACGTGGCCGGGACGCATCGGCACGTGACCGTCGATGCCGCCGGCGAACACGTACTCGTCGGGCTCCGGCGCCTGGCCGAGCAGCTCCGTTCGGCGCTCCGCTTGGCGCTTGAACGCCTCGCAGGCCGCACTCGTGAGGGGAACGTCCCGCCAGTCGGACTGCTTGGTCGCCTTGTAGACGAGTCCCACGCCGGGCCCGCCGTCGCTGATCGCCGCGGCCACGTGGAGCTCGGCCTGGTCGAGGTTCACGTCGGCCCAGCGCAGCGCGAGGAACTCGCCGCGGCGCATGCCCGTGCTCGCGAGGATCGTGGCCGCATCACCGATCTCCGAATCGCGGCGCTGCGCCTCCGCCAAGACGGCGCTGACCTCGTCGCCCGTCGGCGCGAACGGCTTCGACCGCGACGTGCGCGGTCGGGCGGCGTCCTTGGCCGGGTTGGAGTCGATGAGGCCACGCTTGCGAGCGAGATCCAACGCACGCGCCAGAACCGTCGCACACCGGCGCACGTACGCGGGGCTCTTCCCTGCTGCCCGCATCGCGGCATACAAGTACTCGATGTCCTGCCAGGTGAGCCGGCTCAGCCGGATCGACCCGAACTCGCGGCCGTCGGGCAGCTGGACGGCCGCCGTGATCTTCGTCGCTGACCGAATGGTGGCGATCGTGCTCGGCGCCAGCTCGATGAGCCCGGCGTCGATCGCCCGGCGATAGAGCTGAAACACCTCTGCGACCGAGCGGGCGTTGGTGCCTCCGGTCGGGAGGCGCTTCTCGGGATCGGCGACCCGCAGACGGGCGAGGGCCACCTCGGCGTCCTCGCGGGTGCCGTGGATGGTGCGGGAGACCCGGCGGCGCCGGCCGGTGACCGGATCGCGACCGACCTCCACGTCCACTCGCCACACGCCGTCGCGCACCGCGAACACGCCGCCGCTGCCACGCCGCCGCGCTCGCTTCGTCGACCGCTCTCCCACGCCCGAGCGGCGCCCCGTAGAGGCCGAAGCCGCCTTCGCCATTGGCGCACCCCGATGTAGAGCGGTCGCCAGAACGAGGGCGATGGTAGAGCGCTTCAGTAGAGCGCGGGTGGATACTCGCGTCAGAGGCCCTCCGAAAAGGGCCTCTGATCTGCGACTTCGTGGAGCGGACGACGGGATTCGAACCCGCGACCCTCACCTTGGCAAGGTGATGCTCTACCAACTGAGCCACGTCCGCGAGGATCCCAGATTACCAAGGGGCGGCCGGGGCGAGCGGGTCCCGGCGGCCGGCCGTCCGGTGCGGGTCAGATTGCGGTCTTGTGCCGGGGCTCGTAGAGCATCATCTCGACGCCACCGGGGAGGATGATCGTGGTTGTGATCCCGTAGCCCTCGTCGCGCGGCTCGCCCCGAATCTCGATGCCCTTGTCACGCAGCTCCTCCACGGTGGAGTCGAGGTCATCGCACATGAGCGAGATCTGGTGATGGACTCCGCTTTCTGAAGTCGGACCCTCGGCGGGATGCACGCCGATCTCGGCCGGGGGCAGGGCGAAGATGAGCCATCCACCGCCGTCGTCGACGAACTTCCAACCGAAGACGTCCCGGAAGATCGCGCGCACTTTCTCCGGCTCCGACGTGTAGATGAGTCCGTGAGCGCCGACGATCGCCATGGCGTCTCAGCCGGTGAACGCGGCTTCTACCGTCAGCGGCCGGGCCGCCGGTGGCGGCACCGGGTCGTCCGCTTGGATCGCGGCGCCCACAACAACGAGCTCGCCGACCGCGAAGAGCTTGGTTCGCACGGGCGCGGAGCCTACTCCTACGTCCCCGCCAAGCGGGCGATCACCGGGGCGAACGCCTCGTAGCTGTCGTCGCCGAAGATGACGTAAGACGCGTGCCAGCGCTCCCGCCGCTCGACGAGTAGGTCGCACACCTGGTCGACGTCGCCCACGCAGGCGATACCGGACGCGAGCGCTTCGTCGGTGTCGAGCCCGAACGCCGGCGCGATCGCGCTGGCGAAGCCAACCCGATCGTCGGTGATCGCGGCGAGGAAGTAGCGGATCTGGAGCTCGAGGTCGTCGAAGCGGTCGCCCGCGCCCTCACGTATCCAGCCGACCTTCTTGTCGACCATCTCGGCGAGTGAGTCGTTGGCCGCGTCGTTGGTCACCGCGCCGGCGCGCAGACTGGGATTGATGCCGACGATGTCGGCTTCCCGGCCGGCAAGCCGCAGCAACTTCGGGCCGCCGCCACCGACGACGATCGGCGGACGCGGCTTCTGGACCGGCTTCGGGATGCCTTCGTAATCGCGGATCGTGTAGTGCTCGCCCTCGAAGCTGAACGGCCCGTCGCCCCACGCTCCTTTCACGACCTGAAGCGCCTCCCCGAGGCGGTCGATCCGTGTTCCGGGTTTGTCGTACGGGAGGCCAAGGGCGACGTAGTCGGTCTTCATCCAGCCCGCACCGAGGCCGCACTCGACTCGACCGTTCGTTGCGAGGTCGAGGGTCGCAACCTCCTTGGCGACGACCGCGGGGTGCTTGTAGTCGTTGCCGAGCACGAGGTGCCCGACCCGCAGCGTCGTCGTCGCCTCGGCCGCCAGCGCGATCCCGACCATGGGCGCGAACGGCGTGTCGATGAAGTGGTCGGGCATGAACAGCGTCGAATAGCCGAGTTCCTCGACCTTGTGGACCTTCTCGCTCCACTCCTTGGCCGACTCGGCGCCGCCGGTCTGCACGCCGAAACGAAAGTTCCTGTCGTGAGCCATGTCGTCCTCTCTCGCTGAATGTCAGGTTCCGGCGAGTCGCGCCACGATCGGAGCGAACTGGTCGGCGACATCGTCGTTCACGATGACGTAGCTCATCTGCCAGCGCTCGCGCCGCTTCAGAAGGTCATGAACGATCTGCTCCTCCGTGCCGACGAGCACGACCGGCGTCTCCAGTGCCATCTCGGGCGTGACGTCGAAGTTCGGCGC
>JBOGFL010000516.1:0-2160 GCA_050743285.1 Acidimicrobiia bacterium | reverse complement strand
CCTGAAGGCGGTGGCCGCCGGGCACGGGAACCCGGTGCGCCCGGACGGCGCCGGCCCGATGGGCCCGACCCGCATGCTGCTCGACAAGCCGGTGGTCGCCGCGGTCGAGGGCTACGCGGTCGCGGGCGGCCTCGAGCTGGCGGTGTGGTGCGACCTCCGGGTCGCGGCCCGGGACGCGGTCTTCGGCGTCTTCTGCCGGCGATGGGGCGTGCCGCTCATCGACGGTGGGACCGTCCGGCTGCCCCGGCTCATCGGCCACAGCCACGCGCTCGACCTCATCCTCACCGGTCGGGGCGTCTCCGGCGAGGAGGCGCTGCGCATGGGCCTCGCCAACCGTCTCACCGAACCCGGCGGCGCGCTCTCCGCCGCGCTCGCACTCGCCCACGACCTCGCTCGGCTGCCCAAGACATGCATGCGCCAGGACCGTTTGTCGAGCTACGAGCAGTGGGGCATGCCGCTCGACGCCGCGATAGTGAACGAGTACGAGCGGGGGCAGCAGTCTCTGGCCGCCACCGACGAGATGCGCGCCGGGCTCGAGGCGTTCCGAGCCGGCGCCGGTCGCCACGGCACCCCGGCGTAGGCGGGCGCCGGTACTCTGAAAACGCGAGTACCCGACGCGAGGGAGACCAAGAGCGGGTGAGCGACGGCAAGGCGCGCACGGTCGCCGACATCATGAGCCAGCCGGTGGTGACGGTCGTTCCCACCGAGACGATCGCCGAGACGGCGGCGCGTATGGGCGCCAAGCGGGTCGGCTCGGTCGTCGTGGTTGAGGGCTCCCGTCCGATCGGGATCTTCACCGAGCGCGACCTCGTGCGGGTCGCGGCCTCGGGCGCCGACACCTACCACGACACGGTCGCCGACTGGATGACGCCGAACCCCGATGCCGTCGCGCCCGACGAGGAAGTCGGCCACGCGTTCGCGGCGCTCTCCGAGCACGGCTACCGCCACATTCCGGTCGTCGACGGTGACACGCTCGCCGGCATCGTCTCGATGCGCGACCTCATGCGCATCGCCGCCATCCAGCCCGCCGAGACGCTCGCCCATGAGGTGCCCCGCGGTCTCGAGGGCGTGATCGTCGCCGAGACATCTATCGGCGACGTCCGGGGCCTCGAAGGCTTCTACCACTACCGAGAGTACGACGCGATCGAGCTCGCCGAGCAGCGCACGCTCGAGGACGTCTGGTACCTCCTGTACGAGGGCAAGCTGCCGACGAGGGTCGAGCGCGACCAGTTCATCGCCGAGGTACGCCCGCTGCGCGAGATTCCCGCCGAGGTCGCGGCGGTGCTGCCCGACGTCGCCCGGCTGGGAACCGGCGGCGCCCCGCTCGACCTCCTGCGCACGACGGTCTCGCTCCTTGCGACCAGCCTCGACTTCCGGCCCTCGCTCGACGTGAGTGCGGCCGAGCTACGCGAACAAGCGCTGCGCGTGTGCGCGATAGTCCCGACGCTCGCCATGACGTTGTACCGGCTCCAACACGGCCAAGAGCCGATCGCACCACATCCGGAACTGCCCTACGCCGCCAACTACCTCTACATGCTCCACGGCGAAGTGCCGAAGCCCGAGCACGCGCGGGCCGTCGAGCAGTACCTCGTCTCGACCATCGACCACGGCTTCAACGCCTCTACGTTCACGGCCCGGGTCATCACGTCGACCGGCGCCGACCTCGGTGCCGCGGTCGTGGGCGCGATCGGCGCCCTGTCTGGGCCACTGCACGGCGGTGCGCCCAGCCGGGCGCTCGACATGCTCGATCAGATCGGTACCACCGACAAGGCCGAGCCGTGGCTCCGCGACGCGGTCGAGCGCGGCGACCGGCTCATGGGCTTCGGCCACCGCGTGTACAAGACCGACGACCCGCGGTCGGTCATGTTGCGCAGCGTCGCGGAGCGCCTCGGTGGCCCCAACGTGGACTTCGCCAAGGAGGTCGAGCGGCAGGCGGTCGAGGTGCTCGCCGAGCTCAAGCCCGGTCGGAAGCTCTACAGCAACGTCGAATTCTACGCCGGGATCGTCATGGACGCAGCCGGTTTGCCCCGGGCGCTGTTCACCCCGACGTTCGCGTCGAGCCGTACCATCGGCTGGACCGCGCACATCCTCGAGCAGGCGGCCGACAACCGGCTCATCCGCCCCAGCGCGCAGTACGTCGGCCCCCCGCCGCCCCTGCCC
>JBOGFL010000515.1:0-1652 GCA_050743285.1 Acidimicrobiia bacterium | reverse complement strand
GAGACTTGGCACGGAGAACTCCGGTGCGGGGTCGCCGGGCCGCGCCTTACTCGTCTCGTCGAGCGAAGGCGTCGGCTGCGGCGGTGCCGTCACCGGCGTGGGCTCGTCGTCGGAGCTGCTGGCGACCGCCCATGCCGCGATGCCCAGCACGATCAGAACGCCGAGCACGGCCGAGCCGATCGGGAACCAGCCGACGCGCCAACGGCGGCGCGGTTCGTCAGAGCGACTGGATGAGGACGTCAGCGGCGACCGCGACGAACAGGGCCGCGAGATAGGCGTTGGAGAACTTGAAGAAGCTCAATGCCCGGTCCGGGTCGCGGCGTAGTCGGACGGCCTCGACGACGAACGCAGCGCCGAGCACGATCGCGGCGACGATGTACAGCAGGCCGAGATCGGCTACGGGCGCGAGCACGACGGTGACGGCGACGACGACAAGCGAGTACAGCAGGATGCCGCGGGTTGCCGCGGCGGTGCCCTTGACGACGGGCAGCATCGGTACCCCCGCCGCCGAGTAGTCGTCGCGATAGCGGAGAGCAAGCGCCCAGAAATGCGGAGGGGTCCAGGAGAACACGATCGCGAACAAGACCCAGGCCGGTGCCGCGAGCTGGTCGGTCACGGCCGCCCACCCCACCAGGACGGGTACGGCTCCGGCCGCGCCACCGATCACGATGTTCTGGGGACTCCGCGGCTTGAGCCAGATCGTGTACACGAAGACGTAGAAGAGCATTGCGCTCACCGCGAGCGCCGCCGACAGCAGGTTCACCGTGAAGGTGAGCCATACGAAGGCGGCGATCTCCAACGCGATGCCGAACAGGAGCGCGTGGACCGGCTCGACGACACCCGCCGGCAGTGGTCGGTTGTGCGTGCGGCGCATGAGTTGGTCGCGGTCGCGCTCGATCCAGCAGTTGATGGTGTTGGCGCCGCCGGCGGCCAACGCGCCTCCGAGCAGCACGGCGAGAATGAGCGGAATCGAAGGAGCCTCACCGGCGGCCAGGATCATTGCCGGCACCGTGGTGACGAGGAGTAGCTCGATCACGCGCGGCTTCGTGAGGCGCACGTACGCCGAAACCTGCGTGAGCAAGCTTCGAGATGTTGGGGCGTTGACGGTCTGGCGTTGCAGCAAGCGAAGCTCCGGCGCTCCGTCGGGGTCTCGCGTGAATGTAGCCGCCGTCGCGAACCGGGACGAACCGGGCGTTCGGCCGGCGACCCGCTACGCTCGAACGGTGGTCGAGGCCGACGACGACGTCAAGCAGTCGATCCGCATGACTGCCGACCGGCTCCTGGTGTCGCCCAGCGCCGAGGTCGGCGAGCGCAAGTCCCGGACCGGCATCGTCATTCCCGCCACCGCGGACGTCAGCCGCCGGTTGGCCTGGGCGAAGGCTGTGGCGGTGGGCCCGACGGTTCGCAACGTCGAAGACGGTGACATGGTGCTTTTCGCGCCCGACGCCGGCTTCGAGGTCGAGATCCGTGGCGACGAGTACCTGATCTTGCGCGAGCGCGACGTGCACGCGGTCGCGTCGAGCCGTACGGACGGCCAAACCGGCTTGTACCTCTGAACGGTTCCATGCCCGACCCGGCGGCGGCGATACGGCTCGACGGCAAGGCCGCGTTGATCACCGGCGGGACGCGCGGCATCGGGCGCGCGATCGCCG
>JBOGFL010000514.1:0-10007 GCA_050743285.1 Acidimicrobiia bacterium | reverse complement strand
GGGTCATGTCGCACGTCCACATCGAAGACGCCGCGGCGGCGACAGCCATCGCGGTCGAGCGTGGCGCGCCGGGTACCTACTCCATCGTTGACGACGAGCCCGCGCCCGTACGGGAGTGGCTGCCGGTGCTGGCGAGCGCGCTTGGTGCCAAGCCGCCAAGGCGTGTCCCACGCTGGCTGGGGCGGCTGGCGGCCGGTGAGGCGGCGACGGTCATGATGACCGACGTGCGGGGTGCCTCGAACGCCAAGGCCAAGCGCGAGCTCGGCTGGCAGCTGCGGTATCCGAGCTGGCGGTTGGGTTTCACCAAAGGGCTCGGCTGAAACCATGTCGGGGGTGCCGATCTTGGAGGAGCTTCGGCCCCGGGCGTTCGCGGTGGCCTACCGGATGCTGGGCAGCGTGAGCGAGGCCGAGGACATCGTGCAGGAGGCGTTGCTGCGTCTGCACCTCACGCTGCAGCAGGGTGAGCGGATCGAGTCGCCAGGCGCGTATCTGTCCACCATGGTCACCCGGCTGTGCATCGACCAGTTGCGATCGGCTCGGGTCCGACGCGAGAGCTACGTGGGCGAATGGCTGCCCGAGCCGCTGGTCGACGACGGTCGCAGCGACCCGGCCGACCACGCCGAGTTGGCGGACTCGTTGTCCTTGGCGTTCTTGGTGTTGCTCACGGATCACCCGCCGCGTCTTGGTGGACACTCAATCAGGCACTTCTGGGATGGGTGCCTCAAGGGCCGCACGCCGCGTCAACGGCCGATGTCGAGGTCGAGGACGACACCTTGCTGCGCGATGCGTTCCCGTCGACCGTCAGCGCGGCGGCCTGATGACCTGCGGTGAGGTTGAGCGCAGCACGTCGCGGCAGTTCTGATGGAACGCGTTTACGGTCCGTTCGTCGTGATCGCCGTGCCCTGCTGCTCGAGGCGGATGTCCGATTCCTCGGCCACGGCCGTGCTCATTTAGTTAGAGGGCAGCAGCTCGTCTCGGTGGGAATCCCTGAAGGGCCCTCGGTCGAGTACAAGGAGACGCTGGACCTCGGCAGTCGGTCCGAGCGCAGAGAGTTTCTGAAAGACCTCACGGGCATGGGGAACGGTGGGGGCGGGACGGTTATGTACGGGATCAGAGAGGGCAGCGGTGACTATCCCGTAGCCGACGAGATCTTGCCGCTGAGCGACTGGTCGCTCGTCGGGATTGCCGAGGACGTTGTGCGAGCCGGCACGAGACCGCCGCTCCTGATGGAGCAGGCGACGATACCCATGGATACCGGCTACGTCCTGTGCATCGATGTGCAGCCGTCTCCACTCGGTCCGTACATGGTCGAGACGTACGGCGACAGCCGCTACTACATGCGCCGCGGACGCAGCGTTGAGCCGATGACGGAGCACGATGTGCGGGACGCCTATGCACTCGCGACGCGCGCTCGCGACCACCGCAGCGATGTGTGGGAGGGCCACGGGATGCCGATCGTGCCGGCGACTTCAGACGTCCCGTGGGTCACTGTGTCGGCCGTTCCGGAGGAGCCCGTTCGCGACATCCTCGACCTCGCGGGTGTCGACCCAGAGCGGCTTGATCTGCCTGGTCGCGTCGCGGGACAACTCGAAGCCTTCGGGCTGGGCTCTTCCTTTCTCCGACTCGGGCGATGGAGCGAAGGGCTATTCGGCGAGGACGGCTCGGAGGATCGCGACCCAAGCGCGATGCTTCGGCTGCATCGAGATGGGGCGATCGCGATCGCACGAGCGCTGTGGTCCGATATCAGCCCCATTCTGATCTCGCGTGTGGTCAACGCCCAACTGGTGTTGCTGGCATGGCTCTGGGAGCGGTTCGGCGCGACTCGCCCGTCGGAGCTGTGCACACGCCTTGAGAACCTGCAAACGGTGAGCCTCGACATCGGCGGGATGTTCCACGACAAGCGAGCGATTCATATGCCGCGTGGCATCGACCTTCAGTACCTCGAGGCTCGCGAGGAGGTGCTCCCCTGGGACTGCGGCGGGCGTCGGAACGTCATCGCCTGACGAAACACATAGCCGACAGGATCTATCAAGCGATCGGGTTGGCGACCGCTGCCGTCCCATTTACAACCGGTGCGTTGTACGGCCAGGATGCGCCTATCCACTTCGGGCTCTCGGGGTCAGGTATTTGGAACGATGAAGGCGCACGTGTGGCGCGCGTGTTTTCGGACGGCGCCGTGCTCGTCGAGGGCACGGATCAGCTTGTCGGTTTCGCGAATGAGGGGACGGTCATCGATCTGAGCGGGGACACACTCGCCGTCGTCGAACTCAGTCCGAGTCGCGCTTGTCCGGACGATTTTCTCGGTTCGGTTCGCGAATGATCCGCGGGCCCGCGTTCGAGGCGGGGATTTCGGTGAACAACTCCCGACCGAGACGAATCGGCCTCAGCCGACGCCGAGCGGCAGACGGTCGGAGGTTGAGCTTCACGCTGTGACACAGGGGGTGGCCTGAGGTCCGCATCGGTGCGAGCGCCCCTGGCAGGAAGCAAGGCTTCCTCCGAACACAGAACGGCGACCTCCAGAGGAGCGCTGGGCGCGCCCGAACCGGCGTTCGGTGCTCGTGAGCTCTAGGGAGCTCACGTCAGACAGTCTCCCAGAACCATTCGGCGAAGGTCTGCCTTCCGGTCGCGCGGATGCTGGTACGCACTTCTCGGTCGAAGACTGCGAGTTCCTCGTCGGTTGTAGAGGCGTCGGTGACAGCCGAACGACAGGCGATGCCCGTCCTGCCGTCGTCGTAGGCGGCCTTCCCGATTGGACGACAGCTCGAGTGCGGCACGAGCCGGCCATTCGGATCTCGCGGATAGGTCGTCGGCAGCCCGACCGCTTCGAGGCCACGTGCCGTGACGCAGTCGAGCCAGAGGTGCTCGGTGACGAGAACCTCGAGGAGGTCATGCTGTTCGCCTTCGTCGAGATCCTCGATGCCGTATGGCTGCCCCCGCAGCTTGTGCAGTACCTGGAGTCGAGCCGTTCGTCGATCGCGGTTGAGGTAGAGCACCCCGAAATTGCCAGGCGCATTCCAACGGCCCCCGCGCTGCTTCGAGTAGCTCGTGTCGAGTGGGTCAGTCCAGACCGACTCCGCCAGGCGGTTGTAGACGCCGCCGCGACGAATCGAGCGCCCGTGGGCCACGACTCATGCCGCCGAGGCCCAGTCGAAGCTCTCGCGTACCTGCTCTAACAGCTCACGGTGCCGGTCCTCGGTGATCAGCTCGAGCATTGTCCGGCCCCCGTAGGCCTCGGCCGGGTGGCGGGCAATCCCTGGCAGGCGACCGGGCTTCAGCTTGCGCTGGAGTAGATCGACCAGGGCGAGGAGCGCCTGCGACTTCTCCTGCCGTTCTGCGGGTATGCCCCGCTCGAGCCACTGATCGATGGCCTGTCGCCGTACCCCGAAGAGCCTCCCGAGCTCTGTCTTGGACAGCTGGAAGGCCTCCATCAAGCGTCTGAGTGGGTGCTCGTCGTGGGGATGGTTGAGGTGGAAGCGCACTCGTCGTAGGAAGCGCCGCGCAACCGCATCGTCGATGCCGATGCCCAGCCGGGCATCGGCTGGTGTCAGACGAATGCTCTGCACGCCGATCAGCTGCCGCACCCGGTTGGTCAGCTCGAGCGCTACCGCCTCTTCGAGTTCGAATCGGCTTGTCCACACGCCGAACGGTGCCTCAGCCGAGATCGTCTCGAGTGCCTCCACCGGAGCGCGTCGCGGGATCCCTTTGACATCCACGATTGCGAACTCGCCCTCGTCCGTGCGCGAGATGATGTCCGGACGCGCGCTGCACACATCGTCGAGGATTCGGCGCTCGAGCACCTGGAACCAGCGCACGTACTCGCGCGCAGCAACGTCCGAGCCTTCAAGGGCGCACCGCAGCTGCTCACCCAGTGCGGGCAGCAGTGTCCCGCCGTCGAGCTCGTCGAGCGCGCGGCGGACTCGGTCGAGGTCCGGACTCAGCAGCGGTGACGTGGCCACACGACGAAGGTAGCGCAAGTAATACGCAAGCGCAAGTGAAACGCAAGAGATAGGAGGAACGGCCGACCCATGTCTCTGGCACGGGACCGATCGCGGGACCAAGGCCCGCAGCGCCGGCGCGAACACCCAGGTCAGCGGGGCGCAACCCGCCTATACCTCATGCGTACTGTGCGGATGACCGCGTTCCCGCAGGTCAGAGGGCTAGAAGTGGTGAGCCGGCCTGTACGCCGGATTCTGTGAAGGGGCGTTGCGGATGTAGGCGATCGGACCGAAGTCATGCGCTGACCAGCACTTTCTTGCCCGACCGTCACCGGTCGTTTCCGGTTAGTTCCCGGCGTGCTGAGGACTAATTGAGGACTGGGGGACAGCCGGGACTGCCGCCGGTGTCAGAAGCTCTTCGGGCTCGGGGCGATTCGGCATATCGCCCGAGAAGCTAGCCGCCCGGTCGCACGGGACTCCGTCCGGCGGTTCATCAATGCTCCACTGATCGCTACCTATGGGTGTTTCACCTTCGGTGGAGCCCGCATAGTGGTTGACGGCGTCGAGAAGGCCACCTGAGCGCGTAAGGCGCGCGTACGTGGGCGAGGTTTAGCCTGTTCTTCGTGCGGCTGCGGGTCGGCACCTTCAATCTCAACAATCTGTTCTCGCGCTACAACTTCGCTACCGAGGTTGATGCGCTGGTAGGCGGCGATGCTGAGATTGAGGTGTCGACGACGTTCGACCCGAGCGATCCGTCTCGCATCAAGCTGCGGACGTATCAGGGGCGGTTGGTCAAGGGAAAGTCGGCGCAGGATCGCCAGCGGGTCGCGGATCGGATCGCGGCCATCGATTGTGATGTGTTGGCGGTGCAGGAGGTCGAGGACGTCGACACGTTGCAGCGGTTTGCGCGCGACGATCTCGCGTCGTCGGGCTACCGCTACGTGGTCCTCGTCGAAGGTAATGATCCGCGCCTGATTGACGTTGGGCTCGTGTCGCGCTTGCCGATCGGTGCCGTCACGTCGTGGCGGCACGCCGTGCATCCGGCTGATCCGGGACTCCCGGTGTTTGGCCGTGACCTGCTTGAAGTTGAGATTCTGAACGACAGCCGGTCGCGGCGTCTGCTGACCGTGTTCAACAACCACCTCAAGAGCCACTTCGTGCCGTTCACCGAGGACCCGAGCGTGGGTGCGGAGCGGGCGAATCAGCGGCGGCAGCAGCAGGCCGAGACGGCCGCCCAGATCATCGAGGCTCGGACGCGACCAGACTCGCCATTCGTGGTCGTCGGTGACATGAACGACCCGCCCGAGTCGTCGCAGCTCCGGGCGCTGGTAGACGGGCTCGTCAACGGGATGGCGGAGGCGGTCGAGAGTCGACCGGCTCCCGCGGACGATCCGCCAGCGCCGCCGCGACCGTGGACCCACCGCTTCAAAGAAACTGGCCAGCCAGCAGACTACGAACTCTTCGATCACGTCTGGCTCAGTCCGGCGCTATCCGACGATCTGCTCGACGCGCGTATCGACCGCCGGACGCGCCTGGGTGGCGATGGCAGCGACCACGATCCGGCCTGGGTCGATCTCAGCCGGTAGTGCTGACGTTGGCCGGAACAGGTGGGATCGTCATGGGCGAGGTGCGTGCGTTGGTGAACCGCCCCGCGTTCGGTGGAGACGTTGACCTGCCCCAGATTTCGTTTCCTCGTTTCGTGTTGAGTCAGGCGGTCTGTTCATGGATGGAGAGTTCGAACTCGATGGGTGAGACGTAGTCGAGCTGGGAGTGCCGCCGGCGGCGGTTGTAGAAGACCTCGATGAACTCGAGGATCGCGTTGGAGAGCTCGACGCGGGTCTTCCATCGTTTCCGGTCGAGGAGCTCGATCTGCATCGTCGACCAGAACGATTCCATCATCGCATTGTCGAACGCGTCGCCGACGGAACCGAACGAGGGCATGAGCCCGGCTCGGCGGACCTTGTCGGTGAACGCCCATGACGTGAATTGCACGCCGTGGTCCGCGTGCACGATCGAGCCGTGCTTGATCGTGCGTTGTTGGATCGCCATGTCGAGCGCGTTGACGACGAGCTGCGCGTCTTGAACCGAGTCGATCAACCAGCCGATGATGCGTCGGCTGCAGGTGTCCATCACCGCACAGCAATAGACCTTGCCTTCCCGGGTGCGATGCTCAGTGATGTCGCTGACCCAGAGCTCGTCGAGCTCGGAGCGGGCGAACTTGCGCTCGACGAGGTCATCCGCAGTCGGAGCCCAGGACCCCACAGCAGCGGCTCATGGGGAACCCGGTGCCAACGAGAACGTCGATCACCGGGTGGAGCCTTTTGGGCGCCGAGACTCGCTTCCCAACATCGCATTCGCGCGTCGCAAGATCTCGACCTCGGTCTCCAGCTCGCGGATGCGACGACGCGCGTTGCGCAGCTCACGCGACTCCGCCGTGGTCACGCCCGGGATCTCGCCCCGGTCGATCCGGTCTTGGCGCACCCAGTTGTAGAGACACGTGTCGGTGATACCGAGATCAGCCGCCGTCTTCGTGACCGACTGTCCTGCCCGGACCAGCGACACCGCACGCTGACGGAACTCTGCCGGGTACTTCCGTGGCATGAGATGAGCCTTTCATCAAGGCCCGATCTCAACAGAGAAACCGGAAACGATCCATGGGGCAGGTCACGTCGTCGTTGCATTCGCGAGCGTTGGGCGTTTGATCGCGTGACCGCGCCGGAGGCCACCTTCTGGATCTCGTGGGGAGTCCGACCGCCGGATCTGTCGTTCGAACCCGTGGATGACCTCGGCGCTGAGCTGGGTCGTGTCTGCGAGCACTCGAAGCATCGCGAGGTTCGTGCTGAGGTCGCACGTTCGGCTCAGCTTGATCGGGCGGCTCGGCGATGGCTGGCCGCAGCGTTGTAGGGGCGGCGGGTGTACTCCTCGTAGCGGCGAAGGGTTTCGGGGTCGAGTTGTTCGCACGGGTCGAGAATGTCGTTGGCCTCGATGAGTGTGTGCATCTCGGTTTCGACGGCTTGGGGGTTGCCGAGGGTGTGGTGGGCGTCCATGCGGTCCTGGTAGAGGATTTCGGCGTTGGGCGTGACGGCGAGACCGCGGGCAGCGGCCGCGAGTGCGGCGTCGGGGTTGCCTTCCTCGAGGTGACAGCGCGCGAGGGCATGAGTGCAGTCGATGCTGAGCGATTCGGCGAAGTAGTAGATGCCCTCGCTGTAGGCCCACTCGTAGCCGCCGCGTCGTGTCGGCGGCGGCGTGAACGGTGCGCCGCGCACGAAGCTGACAGCATCGGTGAGGAGCTGCCGGCGTTGGGTGGGGTCGGCGTGTTCGGCGCTGCGGAGTCGGTCGCGGACGCGGTCGAGGTCGCAACGCACGCGGGACCCGAGCGCGAGGCGGCGGCTGCCGCGGTGGTGGGGGAGGTGGAGCTCGCCGTCTCGGCTGGCACCGAGGCTCTTGCGGACGAGGTTGAGCACGTTCGCCCACCGTTGATCGGAGGGTCGGGCGTTTGGCCAGAGCGCGGTCATCGCCTTGTCGGCGGTGGTGGGCCGGTCGTGGGTGGCGAGGTAGACGAGGAGCTCGGTTTCGATGCCGCCGAGGGGTTGGGTGAGCCCGGTGACCTCGATGTCGCCCAGCACTCGAACCTCGACGTCGAGGGCCGCTTCATCAAACGTGGCCGGGTGGCGGCTCGCGCCGGCGGAAGGCGCGTCGTCTGGCGGCGCCGAGTCGATGGGGGCGAAGGCCTGCTGGGGGTCGGTGACGGCCTGTTCGGTGTTGTTGCGGGCGTTCTCTAGGAGGTCCGTGACCGCGGCGGCCGGTTCTGGCTCCAGGCGTTGCTGTGTGAGGTCGTCGTCGAGCCAGGCGGTGGCGCCGAGGCGCGGGATCGTGACGCGGTTGTCGGCGACGTGGATCGCCCAGGGCGCGTCGGGCCACGATCCGCCGGCGATGACCGCGACGCCGCGACCAGGTCCCGTGGAGGCCTCGAGTCGGGAGCGGGTGTCGGGGTCGGGCGTGGCCGGGAGGATGAGCACTGTGGGCGCCCAGGCGTCGGCGGGTTGGCCGTCGGCGCGCGCAGCGAGCGTGGTGATTTGGCCGGCGTCGTCGAGGGCGCGGCTGGTGCTTCGGGCGGTGGCTTCGGCGAGGGTGACGGCGTCAGTGATGTCGGTGAGGACTCGGAGGCGTTGGCCGGTGAGCGCGGGGACGTCGAGGGGCTCGGGCCGGTCGGGGTCGGCGAGGAGCGAGGGGTCGGCGACGAGCGCGACGTCGAGCCAGTCTGCGGCGGGGCTGACGGCGAGCTCGAGCGCGACGCCGCGCAACAGCGCGTCGATGGCTGGCGGGGTGCCGGACGCTGCGACGAGGCCGCACGCTTCGAGGTTGAGGAGCAGGGGGCCGTCGTCGGTGTGGCCGATGGTGGCCAGGGCGGGCAGCGCGGGGATCGAGGGGGTGCCGGCGATACCGGCGAGTTGGTCGACGCGGATGCGGCGGGGCAGGCGCCACATCCAGCCGTCGGGGGTGGCCTGGAACGGTGCTGGCGCGTCGGGTGGCGCGGGTTCGGCGAGGAGGAGCTCGAGGTGTTCGCGGCCGAGGCGCGCCGCAACGAAGGCGGGCGTGGGGGTGCGCCGCTGGCGGAGGGCGCCGGTGAGGGCTCGGTTGGCGGCGGCGAGCCACTCGGCGGGCGAGGCCGCGGCGGCGGCGCGCACGTGATGTTCGGTGTCTGCGCGCGCCGTGGTCGGCGTCGGGAGACGGCGTCCGGGGGGGCGGAGGCGCTGCTGGACGGCGCGCAAACGCGCAAGCATCGCGACGACGCCGGCGGCGAGGAGGCCGCTGACGCCGAGGATCGCCGCCAAGGGCGGCCGGGCGGCGGGGTCGTCGTCCGCGTGTTCGCCGTTGTCGGCGGGCGCCGCGGTTTCGGGATTGGGTCGGGGCGCGGCGCGGTGGTCGCGGGGTGACGGCTGGCCGGTGGGATCTGGTGGTGGCACGGTCGGCGTGGGCGCGGGGACTGCGTCGTCGGGCTCGGGGAGTGGTGGCTGGGGTGGCGGTGGCGGCGCCGCGACGAGCGGGGCGGCGGGGACCGCGAGCTGCCAGCCGGGGAGGATGAGGTCGGGGTCGGTGAGGGTTTGGCCGTCGGGTTGGGGGCGGCCGCGGTTGAGCGCGTCGATCTCGGGCCAGCGATGGGGGTCGCCGAGGGTGCGGGCCGCGATGGCCCAGAGGCTGTCGCCGGGCTGCACGGTGACGACCCCGGCGTCCGGCACTGCGGGCGGCGGGGGGTCGATGGTGGCGTCGGATGGCAAGACGAGGACCCAGCCGGGGAGGAGGGCGCCGCCCGGTTGCAGGGCCTGGCCGTCGGGTTGGGGGCGGCCAGCGTTGAGCGCTTCGATTTCAGACCAGCGGTAGGGGTCACTGAGGGTGCGCTCGGCGATGCCCCACAGCGTGTCGAGGTGCGCGACCACATAGGTCGGCGCCTCGGCGGCCGTCGAGGTTGGTGGCGCCGCGGACGCACTTGGTGCCGGTGGCGGGCTCACGGGCGCTGAGCGTTCGACGTGCGCGGTTATCGGGATCGGTGCGCGGGGCTCGGTCGCGGGCGCAGGACGGGCGGCGAAGGCGCTCACGAGGACCACCGCGCTGGCGGCGAGGCGAGCCACGAAGGCCTGGATGGGCGCGAGGACCGGGACGCGGTGGGCGTCGCGGTCGCGCAGCGCCGCGATGACCTCAACCGGGAGCGCGACGACAAGCTGGGCCCAGAGGAGCCAGGCCAGGAGGGCCGCGGCCTTGATGAGGGTGGTGTCGGCGATGTCGCCGGTGACGGCGCGGCGGAACTCCTCGCCCGAGGGCAGCGTGGTGGGCAACGGGTTCCCGACCAGCGCGTACAACAGCAGGGGTGCGCCGACGGCCAGCGCGAGGAGGCCGAGGGCGGCGCCGATGGCTCGGGCGAGCTCGGCGGGGGTGGTCCGGTGGGCGCGGACGGGCGCGGCCATCACGTCTCGGCGGTGGTGACGCCGCGCACGGCGCGGGCGGTGGACGTGCCGGTCACGGTCTTGGCGCCGACGCCGCCGAGGCCGAGGACCTGCATGGGCTGGGTGATCC
>JBOGFL010000513.1:0-5143 GCA_050743285.1 Acidimicrobiia bacterium | reverse complement strand
GGGTTGGAGCATGCCGCAAGGCAACCTTCACAAATGGGCACCGTTGACCGGCGCGCTGTCCGTGATTCTGACCGTCGCGAGTTTCGGCATCGGGGGCGAGCCGCCCGACTCCGACGACTCGGCGGCCGAGGTGGTCGAGTACTTCAGCGACCATGACACGCAGACGGTCGTCGCGGCGCTGGTGGCGAGCCTGGGCGCGGTCGCGCTGGTTTTCTTCGGCGCCAGTCTGGTTCGGATCTTGCAGGACCGGCAGCAGCGGATCCTGCCGTGGGTCGCCCTCGGCGGCGCCATCGTCGGCGCCACCGGCATCGCCACCGACTCGGCGTTCCGGTTCGCGCTGGCGGAGTCGGCCGACGAGGTCGACCCGGTGGCGGTGCAGTCGCTCAACGCGTTGTGGGCGAATTTCTTCTTCCCGATGGTCGTCGGCTTGGGCGCGCTGATCCTCGCGGTGTCTATTGCCGGGCTCCTGACGCGCGTGGTTCCCCTATGGCTGGCCTGGATCGGCATCCTCATCTTCGTGGTGTTCTTCACACCCGCCGGATTCGTCGCGTTCTTCGTCGGCGGTGCGTGGATCATCGTCGTGAGCATTCTGTTCTGGCGACGGGAGAGCGCGGCCGACACCGGAATTGGAACGGCGCCCGCTACGACCGTGCCTTGAGCACGTACATCGGAAAGTTGCCGTAGCCCTTGGCCGTCGGGATGTGCCCGACGTACTCGGCGCCGTAGCTTGCCTTCGGCTCGAGTGCGAGCGCGGCCGCGTAGGCGTCGGTCACGTAGACCTCGCCTTCGGGCGTCGCGGGTTCGATGCGCGCCGTGCGCGTGACCTGCGCGCCGAAGAACGTGGGCTCGTGACGGATCGGGTCGTGGGCCTCGTACACCGGACCGGCGTGCACGCCGATGCGCAGTGCCAGGTGGTCGGGTAACCCGAGGGCGTCAAGGTCGACGCCCGCGATTGCCTGCTGCATCGCGAGTGCGCACTCGGCGGCCGGCGCGACGTGCTCGAGAACCGCGTAGATGCCGTCGCCCCAGCTGTTGCGGTACAGCACTTCGCCGCCGAACGCGTCGAGCACGTTGCCGAGCGCGCCCATCACCGAGCGGAAGAATACGGGTACCTGCGCCTCGGTGATCTCGCTGAAGCCGTTGACGTCCCCGAACAGCATTGCCCGCAGGACCCGCCGAGGTGATGCGGGTGCGGTCGGCGGGCGCTCCTGCACACGGGGTCCGCTCCACGGGACCACAGCTGTCTTTCGACCGGTGGCGCACCACGTCTCCACGTGCGCGGCGGTGCCCGGTGACTCGGCGTCGGGTTGCTCGTCCCACACCGCGAGCTGCGAGACGGGGGCGTCGAGCGCGTCGGCTCTGAGCACCGCCTCGCCCATCGCCCGCCGGACCCCGTACGGGAACAGGGCGTCATCGCCGAGATAGCCGCCGGGCGTGGCGGTGGTGACCGATTCGGCGCCGGCCAGACACTCATGGAAGCGGCCCGCCCAGTGCTCGCCCGCGCTCACCACCGAGGTGGTCTCGAACTCGTGAGTGTCGAACGGCAGTACAACGTGGACTTGGGCGCCGCGGCGCAGAAGTTGCTCGGCCACGACGATGTCCGCCCCACAGGCGAGCGCGCCGAAGCCGATCGCGACCGACTGACGGTCGAGGACCGCGGCGACGTCTGCGGCCAGCCGGTCGAGCCCGGGCGCACCGGTGGGTATCTGGTGGCCGCAGTAGTGCATGACCGCGGGCACGGGCAGCGCGTCGAGCACCGCAGTGTCGATGCCTCGGATCGTGCAGACCAGACGGAGCTGCTTGCGGGTCACCGCGCGTGCGGCGAGGTCATCGCCCGATGCGTCGGCGGCCCGTTCCAGGGCGACGCGCGCCACGTCGGCCTCGCTGAGGATGAGGGCCGCCTCGGCGGCGGTGGCCGCGTCCCAGTACACGTCGCGAGGTTCTTCCGGTGCGCTGGCGGCAGTGAGCTTACGGGCGACGGCAGCGAGGTGCACCGCCCGCTCATCGTCGCCGGCGAGGAGGGCCATCGTTGCCGAGTTGATACACGCGAACGGCCGACCGAACCGCTCGTACACGGCTTCGTAGCGCGCCGCCGCTACCACGGCACGAGCCCGGCGTTCGCCCGCGCCCGCGTGCAGGGCCCGATCCTTGGCCAACCGGGCGGAGAGGGCGGCCACGTCCTCCGCCAGCCGAACCGAGCCGCTGATCTCGCGATTCTCGAGGCCGAAGGCGGCGAGTTGCTCCTCGGCCCGTGTGGTCGCCCCGGCGCGCGCCAGCGCGAGAACGGCGAAGTACTGGAGTTGCGCGTCAGTCGGGCCGGCGTCGAGCGCGTTGACCGCCTGGTCGTACGCGAGCAGGTACTCGCCCCGACGCAGCGCGCCGCGGATCGTCTCGAGATGCTCCCCACCCGTCGTCATCCGCACATGGTCCCTTGCGAAGGCACTTCGAGGTCGACCAGGTAGCGGGTGCCGATGTCGTCGAGGCACTCGTTGGCCCCGAACGCGTAGGTGCCGTGTTGGGAACCCTCGACGAGGACGAGCACTCCTGACGTCAGGTCGTCGGCCAGGCTCTCGGCCCACGCCACCGGCGTGGCCGGATCGCCGGTCGTTCCTACGACCAGGATCGGCGGCGCCCCCCGCGCGAGCAACGCACCCGACTGCGCGACCGGCGGGACCGGCCAGTCCCGGCAGACCGCCCCGAGATTGACACTCGATGCCCCGAAGTGCGGGGCGGCAACCACCGCCCGCTCCTCGAGTGCTCGCAGTTGCGCGTCGTCCGCAATCGGGAAGCCGGAGTCGATGCAGCTGAGCGCCCAGAAGGCCTCCTGCTCGTTGCGGTACGAGCCGTCGTCGTTGCGGCCGGTGTAGCGATCCGACAGCGTGAGCAGTGGTGCACCGTCGCCGTCGGCGGCGGCGGCGAGCGCGCGGGCAAGGATCGGATAGCCGGGCTCACCGAGGTACAACGCCGACGCCACTCCGAAGTCGGCTTCACCCGGCCCCAACACGCGAGTGCCGTCGCCGGGTACACCCTCCTCGTCGATCTGGGCGATCAGGTCGTCGAACGCCGCCGTCGGATCACCATCCGAATGGAACGCGCAATCGTCGTCTCGGCGCAGTCAGCGAGGAACGCATTGAGGGCGCGCTCGAAACCGACCGCCTGCTCCACGGCCGACTCGGCCGGCTCGAGGCTGGGATCGACCGCGCCGTCGAGGAGCATCGACCGCACAAGCTGCGGGAACTGATCGGCGTACAGGGCGCCGAGGTACGACCCGTACGAATAGCCGAGATACGTGAGCTTGTCATCGCCCAGGGCGGCACGGATCCGGTACATGTCGCGGACAGTGTCCTGTGACGACACCGCCGCGAGGTCGGCGCCGCTGCGCTCGTCGCATGCGGCCGCGAGGGCGGCGAAGGTTTCCTCGAGTTCGGCCCGCTCATCTTCGTCGTCGGGAGACGTGTCCAGCGCGAAGACGTCATCGAGATCGAAGTCACATTCGATTGGAAGCGTGGCCCCGGTGCCACGCGGATCGAATCCGACGATGTCGAACCGGACCCGGAGCTCCTCGGGCAGGAGGTCGGTCGCACCCCGCACGAAGTGAACTCCCGACGCACCCGGCCCGCCCGGGTTCACCAACAGCGAACCGATTCGACCCGCCGGGTCGGTCGCCGGGTGGCGGATCAGGGCGACGGTAATGGTTCCTGAACGCGGGTTGTCGTAGTCGCGAGGCACCTGCAGAGATCCGCACTCGAACCCGTCGTCGCAGTCGGACCACGAGATCTCGCCGTCGTGCCCCGCACCCGGTTGGTCGTCATCACACGCGACGGCGACGACCGCGACGACCAGGCTCATCAGAAGCGGAAGCACTCGCGACGTCGGCACGTAGAATGGGGTTATAGACCGTTCAGCCTGCCGAGAAGGCGCGGCCGAGCGAACGTACGAACGGCTGAGGTCGTCGGGCCCGGTCAGGAAACGGCCCCGCGCGACTGCGATCGACGTGGCCCCGATCTCGACAACGCCGGTGCGGCCACGCCTACTTCGTCGCGGTGGGCGCGACGGGGCCGCCGACCGCGTGCGTCAGCGGGAGCGGCGTGGCGGCGAGCAGGAAGTCGTACCGGCCGTCGGAAGCGCAGTCGGCCGCGAGGTCGTCGAGGTGCCACAGCTGGCCTTGTACGAGACCGAGGTCACGTAGGTGCAGCATGTGGACGGGCAGCAGCACCGCGGAGTCCTCACACGGCCAGACTTCGAACACCAGCGTGTCGGTCGCGACCGCGGCCACCTCGTGGTCGTGCAGCCACTCGATCGACTGCGTCGACATCCCCGGGCTCGGGTCGTTGAAGCGCATCTTGTCGCCCTCGCGTAGCCAGTGCATCTGCCCCGTACGTACGAGCAGGATGTCGCCATTCTCGACGCTGATCCCCGCGTTCGAAGCCGCACGGTCGAGGTCGTCGCCAGTGACCGCGTAGTTGTCGTCGAAGTAGTCGACGCCGTGCAGGCGGGCGACGTCGAGTAGGACGCCGCGCGTCACGATCGGTCCGAAGTTCTCGATGCCGAGCTTGCTTGCGCCCGCTTCAGTTATCGCGTCGAACGGGACACCGTTGTAGAGGACACCCTCGTACCCGACGTGCGCGAGCGCGTCCCAGTGCGTCGCCGCCTGTACACCCATCTCGACCTTGTCGTCGCTGGTGCAGAAGTCGGCGATGTCGCCCGTGAACGGGGCATTGATCGTGAGCATCTCGCGCCTCGGATTGATCCGGCCCGGAATCACGCCGGTCTGGGGACCGTCCTCGTCGAAGGGAATCGAAAGCGAGAACGACTCCCCGCGGCGCACCGCCGCCGCGCCCCGCTGGGCCGACTCGGGCGTCAGGAAGTTGAGCGTGCCCCGTTGGTCGTCGGGTCCCCACCGGCCCCAGTTGGAGAGCCGGGCGGCAAGTTCCTTGAGCTCCGCGGGAAGCGGCATGACCCTCCCGGTTACGAGTAGGTCGAACGGAGCTCGTGCTTCAGCACCTTGCCCGCGGGGTTGCGAGGCAGGGCGTCGACGAGCTCGAGCCGCTCGGGGATCTTCTGGACGCTGAGGCCCTTGCCCTTGAGGTAGTCGAAGAGCTCGGCGAGCACCGGGGCGTCGGCCGGGTCGGCCGCCACGACC
>JBOGFL010000512.1:0-8512 GCA_050743285.1 Acidimicrobiia bacterium | reverse complement strand
GCCCAGATCTTCGACCTCCAGGAATAAGCGTGACCGATCCGATCGGCGCCGAGGGCGGGCGCCGCCGCTTTGACCGGCGCCCGGACCGACGACGAGGCCCGAGCGCGGTCGCGTGGCTGATCCTCGGTCTTGGTGTCGTGGCGGCGGTCGCCGGCGCCGGATACTGGGACCGTACATCCGAGCGCGACACCGCTGACCGATTCGATGAACGCGCTGATGATGTCCACGACGATGTGGCGGCGCAACTCGATCGCTACAACACCGCGTTGGTCGCGACCGTCGGTCTCTTCGACGCGTCAGAGGTGGTCACCGCCCCCGAGTTCACCTTGTTCGCCGACACCCTCGATCTGGAACAGAACTACGAAGGCGTGGCGGGCCTTTCGTTCGTGGTCTCGGTCCCCACCCAGGATCTCGATGATTTCGACGCCTACCTCAGCTACCTCGAGGCGGGCGACGTCCCCGTCCATCCGCGGTCGAGGCGGATCGAGCACAACATCGTCGCGTACACCGCCTCGAACGGGCTCGAGGTCGGGTACGACCTCGCGAGCATCGACGCCAGCCGGGCGGCACTGCGCGAGGCGCGTGACAGCGGCGAAACCGTGGCCTCGAGGTTTCACTCGTTGCCCACCGAGGAGAGCGACGCCGGATCCCGGCCACCGGGATTCGCGATCTACGCTCCCGTCTACCAGAACGGGCTGCCCACCGAAACGAAGGCGGAACGCCGGACGGCGCTGGTCGGGTGGGTAGCGACTCCGGCCACGCGCCAGGAGTTCGTGGCGAGCGCGATCGACGCGCCCGCATCGCTCGGGGTCGAGCTCGTCGACCGGACCGGCAACGTCGTTCGCGTCCCCGTGCAGCATCCCGCCGACCTCGACGAAGTGCGCGAAGGCGACGCCGAACACGTCGACCAGCGCACGTTCACCAACTTCGAGCGGGAATGGAGCCTCGGGGTCGAGTCACTCCCCCTGTTCAGCTCCGGGTCCTTCGCGCCCGGGATCGTGCTGGGCGGCGGTGTCGTGATCACCTTCGTCCTCTTCGGGCTGGTCTGGGCACTGAGCCATGTCTCCGAGCGCCGCCGAATCCACGCCGAGCTCACCCACCAGGCGCTCCATGACCCGTTGACCGGGCTGGCGAACCGGACGCTGTTCCTCCGGTCGCTCGACAAGGCACTGCTGGAGTCGGCCCGCCGCCGGCGGCGCATCACTGTGATGTACATCGACCTCGACCATTTCAAGGTCGTGAACGACAGTCTGGGCCACGAAGCGGGAGACGAGCTTCTCGTCGAAACCGCTCGCCGGCTCGAGAGTGTCCTCCGCTCGAAGGACCGAGCCGCCCGCCTCGGCGGCGACGAGTTCGCGGTGCTGCGAGACGACATCGACAACGAGGGCGAGGCGCTCGAAGCCGCCAATGCAATTGCCGAAACGTTGCGCGTGCCGTACATCGGCTCCGACCGTGACCTCTTCGTGCCCGCGAGCATCGGCGTTGCGCTGTCGGCCCCCTCAAATCCCGACGCCGCTGCGCTCCTTCGCAACGCCGATCTCACCATGTACCGGGCAAAGGAACGCGGTCGCGACCGGTATGAGCTCTTCGACGACGAACTTCGCCACCAGGTTGCCAATCGGATCGAGTCGGAGACCGCGCTTCACCAGGCACTCGACAACCACGAGTTCGTCGTGTTCTACCAACCGGAGGTCGAGGTTGCGAACGGGCGCGTCGTGGCCGTCGAAGCGCTGTTGCGGTGGTGGCATCCCGATCTTGGTCCGGTCGCCCCGGCCGATTTCATCGACATCGCCGAGGAGACCGGGCTGATCGTTCCGCTCGGCGCGTGGGTGCTCAACGAGGCCTGTCGCCAGGCCGCGGCATGGCGCCAGGACCTCGGCCCGGCGTCTCCACCGCTCATGTCGGTAAACCTTTCGGCGCGCCAGGTCACGCGCCCCGATCTCGCCACGACCATCGAGCGGGCCCTCGAAAGCGCCGGTCTGGCGCCCGACGCGTTGCGACTCGAGATCACCGAGAACGTGCTCATGATCGATACGCGTTCCTCGATCGAAACCGTGGGCGCGCTACGCGACCTCGGCGTCCACCTCGGCATCGACGACTTCGGAACCGGCTACTCGTCGCTGAGTTACCTCCAGCGTTTTCCCGTCGACACGCTGAAACTCGATCAGTCCTTCGTGCACGCGCTCGACAGCAACGAACAGAGCCGCGCCATCGTGGGGAGCGTGATCTCGCTCGCGCACAGCCTCGACCTGATCGCAACTGCCGAAGGCGTGGAGACACCGGCGCAGTTCGACGAGCTCCGGGCACTCGGCTGTGACCACGCCCAGGGAAACCTGTTCGCGCCTCCCCAGCCCGCCGCCAGCCTCGGGCGTCTCTTCGAGACGACGACCCGCCTCGGCCCCGTCCGGTAGGGCGGAGTTGACGCCGGCGTCAGGTTTGCCGTTTCCTGGCGCGATGAACTCAGACGAAGTCGTCGACGCGGACGGACACGTGTGCGAGCCCGCCGACCTGTGGGCGAAGAGGTTGCCGGCTGCAATGCGGGACCAGGGGATCCGCCTGCGCTGGAACGAGGCCACCGGCTTCGACGAGTGCTGGGTCGAGGACGGCATGGCGACCGACCGCGGTCTCGTCGGGCTCGGCAACGCCGGGGAGTCGTTCGACGAGTTCGGCAAGGGCCGCCACTACGAGAGCCTGAATCCGGCCGGCTTCGATCCGCTCGAACGGGTCAAAGTGCTCGACGCCGAGGGCATCGACATGGCGGTCCTCTACCCCGGCCTCGGCCTCAAGTTGGGCGCGATCGCCGACCCGCAACTCGCGGTCGCGTCCTGCGCGGTCTACAACGACTGGATCGCGGAGTTCGCCGCCGCGGCGCCGGACCGGCTCGTGGGTGTCGGTGCACTCCCGCTCCAGGATCCGGCGGCGGCCGCAGCCGAAGCGCGGCGCATGGTCGGACTCGGCCTCAAGGCTGCATTCGCGAGACCCAACGCGTACAACGACAAGCACTTTCACTCGCGCGCATATGAGCCGGTGTACGAGGCGCTGTGCGAAACCGGGCTACCGCTCGCCTTTCATCCGGCCGGACTCGCCGACATGCCGGGGGCGTCGCGTGCGCTGGGCCATCTGATGGCGCCGGGCACGCACCACGCGCTGATCCTCCAGTTCGACCAACAGATGACGCTGTCGAACCTCGTGTACGGCGGCATCCTCGAGCGCTTCCCGGAACTGCGGGTCATCGTGCTCGAGTGCGGCGGCGGTTGGATCGCGCACTGGATGGACCGCATGGACGAGTTCCTCGAGAGTTACGGCTGGGCGACACCCCCGCTGTCCCTGGAACCGAGCGACTACTTCCGCCGGCAATGCTGGGTCAGCTTCGACCCCGGCGAGCGGACGCCGGGCGCGCTGGCTCCCCTCGTCGGCGCCGACCGGCTGATCTGGGCCTCGGACTTCCCGCACAGCGACGCCAAGTACCCCGGCGTCGTCGGCGAGCTGCGCGAGGCCAACGTCGACACCGCGGCCGACGTGCGTACCGCGCTCTTCGGCCAGAACGCGCTCGACGTGTACCGCATGAGCTCGGCGGGATGAGCGAGCTCGATCTCGTCGTCCGGGGCGGCCAACTCGTCGACGGCACGGGCGCGCCGCCGGTCACCGCCGACGTCGGCGTGCGCGACGGCTTCGTCGTCGATGTCGGCCGGGTCAAGGGCTCCGCCCGCCGGGAGATCGACGCCGACGGCCTGACGGTGACGCCGGGGTTCGTCGACATCCACACCCACTACGACGCCCAGCTCCATTGGGACCCGACCGCGTCGCCGGCATCGTGGCACGGCGTCACCACCCTGCTCACCGGGAACTGCGGATTCACGCTCGCGCCCTCCAAACCCGACGACCTCGAGTGGCTCATGCTGATGTTGAGCCGGGTCGAGGGCATGTCAGCCGACGCGCTGGCCGCCGGCGTCACGTTCGAAGGTGGATCGTTCGGCGCCTTCCTCACCGGGCTCGAAGGCCGGATCGGCGTGAACATGGGCGCCAACGTCGGCCACTGCGCGGTTCGACGCTACGTGATGGGCGACGATGCGTCCGAGCGCGCCGCCACCGAGGCCGAGGTCGCCGCCATGCAGGACTTGGTACGCGCTGCACTCGCCGACGGCGCCATCGGGTTCACCTCCTCCCAGCTCGAGTTGCACGTGGCCCACGACGGCCGGGGCGTGCCGTCGAACCACGCCGACCCGGGCGAGATCGTCGCCTTGAGCTCGGTCCTCAAGGAGGCCGGGCACGGCGTGCTCGAGTTCATTCCCCGCACCTTCCTGAACGGCTACGACGACGCCGACCGCAAGCTGCTCCGGGACATGGCGACGGCGAGCGGCGCGCCGGTGAACGTCAACACGCTGACGCTGCTCCCCCACGCGCCCGACGGGTGGAAGCGGAGCCTGGAGTTCGCGGAGTCGGCGGCGGCCGACGGCATCCGCGTTCACCCGATGTTCGCCACGAACCGGCAGGGAGCGCATTTCCAGCTCGGCACAACCTTTCTGTTCGACGAGATGCCGAGCTTTCGCGACTCGCTCACGCTGCCGTCGCCGGCGCGTGCGGAACGGCTACGCGATCCGGCGGTGCGCGAGCAGATGCGCACCGAGATCGCCAACCCCGCCGGTCGGTCATTCGTGTTCGTCTGGGAGGTCGTGGCGGTCGAGACCGTGACCCGGCCCGAGCACGACCGGTACGTCGGCATGAGCGTCGCCGACGTCGCGACCGAATGGTCCGTCGATCCGCTCGACGCGTTCCTCGACCTCGCGCTGGCCGAGGATCTGCGCACCCAGTTCGTGCTGGCCGCGCCGCCGTCGGAGCGACGCCGCGCCGCGACCGAGGAGCTCGTGCGCAGCCCGTTGGTGATGGCGGGCAGCAGCGACGGCGGCGCCCACCTGCTCTCGTTCTGCGGGGCCGATTACACGACCCGGCTCCTCACCGAGTGGGTCCCCGACGTCCTGTCGCTCGAGGCGGCGGTCGCCCGGCTCACCTCGATCCCGGCCCGGCTGCACGGGCTGCCGGGGCGCGGCGAGGTGGTCCCCGGTTCCTCGGCCGACCTCCTCGTGCTCGACCTCGACACACTTGGCGCCGGCGACTCCCCCCGTTTCGCCACCGACTTCCCGGCCGGCAGCGGCCGCTACGTCGTCGACGCGACCGGCTACCGGTCGGTGGTCGTCAACGGCGAGGAGCTGCTCGCCGACGGCGACTGGACCGGCGCCACCCCCGGTCACGTCATCCGCGGCGGCCATTAACTCAGGCTTTGGCGTCGCAGAGGTCCCCATAAGGGCCCCGTGCGACGCCGAACAGGGAGGCTCAGTCGGCGATGCCGGCCCGGGCCACTGTGCGCGTCGGGGTGATCGGCACGACGTGCGGACTGCCGTCGGCCCGGGTGGTGGCGAGCATCCCCGTCCGGGTTCCGGTCAGCAGGAACTCTCGCCGTTCCTCGGCGCTCATCTCGTGCATTGCAGCCTCAACCGGAACCGACGGCCGCAGATTCCGCTACCGGGCGGTATCGTGGCGGTGCCGAATCTGCCAAGGAGCTGACCGATGAAGACCGACGACCTCATCATCGTCAGTGTCGACGACCACGTTGTCGAGCCGCCCGACATGTTCGAGCACCACGTGCCCGAGCGCTACCGCGACGTCGCGCCGCACGTCGTGCGCAAGCAGGACGGCACCGACGTCTGGAGGTTTCTGGACGTCGAAGTGCCCAACATCGGGCTCAACGCGGTGGCCGGACGGCCCCCGGAGGAGTACGGCATAGACCCCACGTCGTTCGACGAGATCAGGCCCGGCTGTTTCGACATCGAGCAACGCATCCTCGACATGAACGCCAACGGCATGCTCGGCTCGCTGTGCTTCCCGTCGCTTCCCGGGTTCGCAGGCCGCCTGTTCGCGTCCCTGGACGACAAGGACGCCGCCCTCGCGCTCGCACGCGCGTACAACGACTGGCACATCGACGAGTGGTGCGGCACCTACCCCGGACGCTTCATCCCGCTGTCGATCCCCGTCATCTGGAACCCGGAAGCCGCCGGCGAGGAGGTGCGGCGGGTTGCGGCCAAGGGTTGCCATGCGGTGACGTTCCCGGAGAACCCGGTCCCACTCGGCCTCCCGAGCCTGCACAGCGACCACTGGGACCCGTTCTGGCGGGCGTGCGCCGACGAGGGCACCACCGTGTGCATGCATATCGGGTCGTCATCGAAACTCGTTGTGACCGCACCCGACGCCGCTATCGACGTGATGATCGTGCTGCAGCCGATGAACATCGTGCAGGCGGCGACCGACATCATCTTCGCTCCCGTGTTCCGGAAGTTCCCCGACGTCACCGTGGCGCTGTCCGAGGGCGGTATCGGATGGATCCCGTACTTCCTCGAACGCCTCGACCACAGCTACAAGGTTCACAACTCGTGGACCGGCGCCGACTTCGGGGGGAGGCTCCCGAGCGAGGTGTTCATGGAACACGTGGTGCTCTGCTACATCTCGGATCCGGTCGGCGTGCAACTGGCGCGCCGGATCGGTGTCGACCGCATCTGCGTCGAGATCGACTACCCGCACTCCGACACGACGTGGCCCCGGTCCCCCGAGCGGCTGATGGCGGAGTTCGACGACACGGATCTCTCTGATGGCGAGATCAACCAGATCACCCACGAGAACGCGATGAGGTTCTTCCGCTACGACCCGTTTGCGCACCGTGACCGCGAGCAGTGCACGGTCAGCGCGCTACGGGCCGAGGCCGGCGGCATCGACACCTCACCCGTGCCTCGGGGCCGGCGGTTCCCGCATCGCTACGGCGCCAAGATCCTCGATCTGACACCGACCGCCTGACGGTCACACGTGCCGGAGGAGGACGCGCCCGAGCCGCCGGCGCCGCTACCGAGACGGCCACCGCGGCCGATGGTCGTGCACTTCGGCATCGACGCCGCGGTTGCGTTCCTCGCCCTTATCATCCTCGGGCTCATTCTCGGAATGAAGTGGTACACGGTCGCGCTGCTCGCGATCGCGGTCGGCGCGTTGGCCGCGCCGTTCACGCGTCGGGCCGAAGAACGGGCACTGGCTGCACGCGACGCGACCCGCGATGACAACTGACGTCCGGGCGGTCCACCGGCCGCGCCCGCGACCGAAACTCCGCGGTGTCGTCCACCTGGGGGCGTTCACCGTGTCGGTGCCGACGGGCGTCACCCTCGTGCTCACCGCCCCGGAGGGCTGGGCGCAGGTCGCCGCGGGTATCTATGCCTTCGGCCTGTCGTTCATGTTCGGAGCGAGCGCGCTGCTCCATCGCCGGCCGTGGTACCCGCGCACCCGACGCGTCCTCGACCGCCTCGACCACACCGGCATCATGCTGTGCATCGCGGGCACGTTCACCCCGGTGGTGGGGATCGGCGCCACTGGTTGGGTACGCATCACCTGTCTCTCGGTGGCCTGGGGCGGCGCGCTCCTCGTCATCGCCTACGACTGGCTTCCCCTCCGGCGGGTCAAGGGCCTGATCACCGGCTCGTTTCTCGCCATCGGGTGGGTCGGCGTGCTCACCATGCCGCAGCTCTGGCAGAACGTCGGTGTGCTGGCCGTCGTCGGCATCCTCGGCGGCGGCGTCGTCTACACCGTCGGCGCGGTGCTGCTCGTGAACCGGTGGCCCGACCCGTGGCCGGCGACGTTCGGCTACCACGAGGTGTGGCACCTGTTCGTGACCGCGGCCGCCGCGATCCATTTCGCCACAATCGCGACACAGGTGTTGCCCGACGCGGCTTGAGGAGCGGCTCAGCTCACGGGCGTTCCCGACGGGTCAGCAGTCCACGACGTCGTTCCAGGCGCGGCACACGTCTTCCATTCGCGGCGGTTGCAGCGTGCAGATGTAGGAGGTGAGCAGCGACTTGGGCACGGTCGAGACGTTGTCGAAGGACAGGGCGCAGTCTTCGGGCATCCCGTCCTGCGTAGAGAGCAGCACCTCAGTGGGGATACGGCGGATCGAGCGCGTTGCGGGCACGACCACGACACGGTTCACGACTGGGATGGCACGATCGCGCGTCAGGACGAGCGCCGGCCTCGTCCCCTCGTCGAGGAGATCCGCCCACCAGACCTCGCCGCGCTTCACCACGGGTCCATCTCACGGAAGGTGCGCCGGGCCGCTTCCTCGGCCCAGGGATCCGGCTCCTGAGGAACGCGCCGGTACCCATCGACGATGGCCCGATCGATGAGCTCCGCGCGCACGCGATACGCGAGCGCGTCGACCCCTTCCGACACCGCAGCGTCAAGTGACGGGTATGCGCCGGAGGCGACGAGTCCCTCGATGACCTCGGACACTGCGGTGACCACCGCCTCCCGGTTCGAGATGAGCACCGCGATTGGACGGCCTCGATCGGTCACTTCGAACGACTCGCCCGCCTGCACCCGCCGGAGGTAGGCACTCACGTTTTGACGGATCTCACGCACGCCGATCGACTCCATCGTGCTACAACCGTAGCACGATGGAGTCGCACCCGATCCTCCACGCCGACCC
>JBOGFL010000511.1:0-4867 GCA_050743285.1 Acidimicrobiia bacterium | reverse complement strand
CCCCTTCAGCGTCTCGAGACCCTATGCGACCCGGGGTCGCTCGAGGTGATCCGTTCGGGCGTGCTGTCCGGCAAGCTGGGTCCTCGAGCACGTGCCGGCGACGGGGTTGTGGCTGGTGCCGGGGCGGTCAACGGGCGACCGGTGTTCTGTTACGCGCAGGACTCCGGATTCGTCGGCGGCTCGCTTGGCGGCATGCACGCGGAGACGATCGTGCGGGTCCTGGGGCTCGCCGCCCGGGCGCGCGCGCCGGTCGTCGGGTTCGTGGCCTCCGGCGGCGCTCGCCTCCAGGAGGGGACCGGGGCGCTTGGAGGCTACGCTCGAATCTTTCACGAGCACGTGCAGCTCTCCGGGCAGGTTCCCCAGGTATCCGTCATCGCGGGCACGTGCGCTGGCGGCGGCTCCTACTCGCCCGCGCTCACCGACTACGTCGTGATGACGCGGAACGCGGCCATGTTCCTCACCTGTCCCAGCGTCGTGCGGTCCGCGCTCGGCGAAGACGTGAGCACGGCAGCGCTCGGCGGGGCGCGGGTGCACGAACGCAATGGCGTCTGTCACAGCGTTGTCGACGACGACCGAGCGGCCGCCGAGCACGTTCGTGAGCTGCTCTCCTATCTGCCGCAGAACGCACGCGAGGATCCGCCGCCCGCGGCCCCGGTTGGCCCCGAGCCAGGAGACCCGGCCGACCTGGTGCCGGCGGACAGCCGTGCTGTGTACGACGTTCGGGACGTGCTCGCGCGGATCGTGGATCGCGGCTCCCTGTTCGAGATCCAGCCGAGGTGGGCACGCAACGTGGTGTGCGCGTTCGCGCGATTGCACGGCCGCGCGGTGGGGGTCGTCGCAAACCAGCCGAGGGTCCTCGGCGGAGTGCTCGACGCCGACGCCTCGCAAAAGGCGGCTCGCTTCGTACGCACGTGCAACACCTTCAACCTGCCGCTGCTCGTATTCACCGACACACCCGGATTCATGCCAGGGACGAAGCAGGAAGGCGCGGGCGTAATCCGCCACGGCGCCAAGCTCGTGTACGCCTTCGCCGAGGCGAGCGTGCCGAGGCTCACCGTGGTGCTTCGCAAGGCATTCGGCGGAGCTTGCATCGCGATGAACTCACGAGACCTCGGCGCGCATCTGACCTTCTGCTGGCCCGGGGCGCAGCTCGGGATCATGGGTGCCTACGAGGCGGTCTCGATTGCCCTTCGGCGAGAGCTGGACGCCGGTGGGGACGGCGCGCGTGAGCGCTTGTCCGGCGAGTACGCAGCCGAGCACCTGACGGCGGCCGTCGCCGCTGAAACGGGCTTCGTGGACGAGATCATCGCGCCGTCCGAGACTCGCTCGCGGCTCGCGTGGGGGCTGTCCAGCCTCGCGGGCTCGACCAGTCAGGCCGGGCCAGGAAACATCCCGCTGTAGGCGGTCGGATGATTTCGACCCCTGATTAGGGCGATCACGCGCTCGCGTTGAACGAATCCTGGGGGGGTGATTGGCTTGGCTCGTGGCGGATCAACCCGCGGAGTGGCCGGAGTTCCCGGTGGCGATGCTGGGCGGACAGACGTCTCCGGAAGCTCAGGAGTTGTGGGAGGAGAGCTTCCGTCAGGCGCGGCGGGCGAGCTGGCACGGGCCGATCGCGGCGCTGCCCAACGTCGACATGATCGTCCGCCACGAGGACGCGTGCGCGTTGCTGAGCGACGAGCGCTACGTGCAACATCTCGGGGCCTTGCTCGGGGAGCTGGCATTGCTCAACCCGAAGCTGGGCGACGACTTCCACGCCGCTCTGGCGGAGACGGAGGAATCGTCGCTGATCCACCAGGAGGGCGATTACCACCGCGCGTTGCGAGCGCTCTTCGGGCGGGGATTCAGCGCCAGGCGTGTGAAGGCACTCCGACCGTACATCACCGATCTGGCGACCCGCCTCGTCGACGCGATGCGGCCCGGCGACGACTTCGTCGAGTGCTTCGCAACGCGGATCCCACCCATCACCCTGTGCGAAGTGATCGGGATCCCGGATGAGGACCGGGGGATCTACGAAGAGCACGTGGCGAACATGATGCTGCTGATCAGCCGCCCGTTGGCGATCCTGTCGATGGACGCGGAGCAGGCGTCGGCCGTCGTGGCCGCTCGGGAGGCGGTCACCGAGTACGCGATGTCGCTGCTCGAGCGCCGGCGTGCGGATCCCCAGGACGATCTGGTCTCCGACCTTGCCCGCGCCGAGAACTGCCCTCTGGACGACAGGGCGCTCGCGATCAACATCGGCGACCTGCTCTTCGGGGGCAGCGACAACACCCAGCGCACCCTCGGCCAAATGGTGGTGATCCTCACCGAGCATCCCGATGTCTGGGACGCCGTCGCCGAGGATCCCAGCTTCGCTGACACGGTCGTCGAGGAATGCCTTCGCTACCGACCGGCGGCGCCCGGCCCGTTCCGGCGCACAACCGACGCGACGCAATACCGCGACGCCGCCTGGGCCGAGGGCCAGGTGCTGTGGAGCTCGAGCTACTCCGTCAACCGGGACGAGGACGTGTTCGAGGACGGGTCGAAGTTCGAGCCCGGCCGGAGCAACGTCCGCAGCCACCTCAGCTTCGGCCACGGTGTGCACCACTGCATCGGCGCCAGCCTCGCCAGAGCGGAGCTCCAGGAGAGCCTGCGAGTCCTCACCGCGACCATGACCTGTCCTGTGCCGTGTGGCGAGGTGGTCATCAGAAACGAGGGATCGATCGGCCCCGTCTCGGTCCCGATCGAGTTCAAGCGTCGAGCCTGAGACTGCCACCCGGCGCGAGCGAGTGGGGGCGACGCTAGGCGGCGGGAGACGATCCCGGCTCGGGAGGCCGACCGGCCAGCACCGTCCCGGCTAACGCCTTCACGCGGTACGGGGGTTTGAAGATGCCGCCCATGCGGACCGCGAACGCCACATCCCCCTCCAGCTTCAGCTTGCCCGCCACGAACAGCTCCGGACGGGTCTCGTTCCCTGAGGCGATCTTGAGGAAGTCAGCCCCACCCACGCTTGCCGTTACGCGTGGCGTCTCCTGGGGGTCACTTCTCACGCTGACCGCGCCTGTGCGGAACACAATCTCGTAGACATCTTCGCCACCGTCCGCGCGGCCGCCGATGTGCCAGTGGATCACCCCATCGACGCCTTCGAGGCGATCCGGGTCTGCGGACTCGATCATTCCGCGAAACACGCCATCGAGAATCTGGCGGCGTTGTGGCCCGCGCATCATCTCGTCAAGCGCGGCGTCCGGGGCGTGCGCGACGTTGCGTGAGAATTCTTCGGCGCTCAGGTCAGCGGCGCCCAGTGGCTGGTCGACCATCGGGTCTCCCTCCGGGTTGGTACGCGTGCAACAAAGCTCATCCGGCCCGGAATGCCAATTCCGTGTAGTGATCAAACGCATGCAGGATCTTGTGATTTCAGCGGCGCCAGTTGGAATAGCTTGGTCGGGTGCGGGTGCTCACTACGACGACGCCGAGTCGGAGCAGCGTGCAGCCGGCGATCTCGCTCTGCCGGGCCCTCCACGAGGCCGGGCACGACGTGCTGATAGCCATCGCCCCCAACTACACCGAGGTCGTCCGTCGGGCCGGCCTCGAGGCTGTCGGTGCCGGCCCAGCGTGGGACCACGCGGAGGCCGACCAGTTCATCCCGGGCTGGATCGGGATGCCCAGCCACGCCTACATGGCGACGATGGCGGAGGTCGCTGGCCGGGGGATCGTCGAAGATGTCCTCCCGCTGGCCGAGTCATGGCAACCGGATGTCATCGTGCACGTGCACCACGATCTCGGCGGATGGATCGTCGCCGAGCGCCTCGGCATCCCCAACGTGCCGTTTGCCGTCTCACTTCGCTGGCTGGATCCCGGCCTGCTGCGCATGTTCGCGGGCCAGCAGGTCGAGAACCTGCTGGCGCGGTACGACTTGCCGCCCGACCCGGAGTTCTCGCGGCCGACCCGGTGGCTCTACCTGGAGACCGCGCCGCGCCCCTTGACGGAAGGGTTCTTCCCGGAGGCGCCGACAGTCCATCACGTCCGCTATGTGTCCGACGACACCGAAGGTGACCCATCGCTGCCCACCTGGATCGACGAGCTGGCAGGCCGCCGTCTCGTGTACGTCACGATGGGCACGGTCTTCAACCGGGTGGGCAACCTGCTGCGCACGCTGACACAGGGCGCCGCCATGCACGACGTCGAGGTGATCGTGACCCACGGCGGCGGCGTCGACCTCGCCGACCTCGGTGAGCTGCCCCCCAACGTGCACGTCGAGGCGTACGTTCCGCACTCCTCGCTTATCCCCCGGTGTGCGGCGGTGGTCTGCCAGGCGAGTGCGGCCAACGTGTTCGGCGCTCTGGCGGAGGCCGTGCCCCTCGTCCTGACGCCGCTGACAGCCGACCAGCCGGCGAACGCATCGCTGTGCGTCCAGAAGGGATTCGGGGTGTCGTGCGCCACCTCGTTGTCCCCCGGCGAGACGTTCCCCGCCACCGATCCTGACGAGCTGACGCCCGAGCAGGTCGCCGATGCCCTCGGCGCCGTTCTCGACTCGGATTCGTACGTTGCCGCTGTCCGCGGTGCGGCAGAAGCGATCCGGTCCGAAGCTCCGATCACCCACGCGGTCACGCTGATCGAGCAGCTCGTCGCCACCGGCGCGCCGGTGGAGCACTCCCTCACCGTAACCACAGGCAAGGCCGACTGAAGGAGGCTGAGGTGTCGAAGTCCGGAGAAGTGACGGTTGCTTCGGAAGGCGATCTGACGGCCGAGCGGGCAGATCCGGAGCAGCTGCGCGTAGCGCTCGATCTCGTGTTTGGCTACATGCGGTCAAGGGTTGTGCACGTCGCGACGCATCTGGGTATTGCCGACCATCTCGGCGACGGTGTCAAGACGAGTGACGAGCTTGCAA
>JBOGFL010000510.1:0-6599 GCA_050743285.1 Acidimicrobiia bacterium | reverse complement strand
GCGAGCGGGTGTCGGCAGCGACCGCCCGGACCTCGCGACCCAACCGCCCGATGAGCCGGGCCCGCTGCCGGGGCCCGAGTGCGCGCGAGCCCGCCACGTCGAAGCGGACCTCGACCCGGGTGTCGGCCGTGTTGGCGTGCTGGCCGCCCGGGCCACCGGACCGCGAGAAGCGCCATTCCAACTCCTCCTCGGGGATATGCACGGTCGGTGAAACCCGCAATCCGGGCATGACGAGCGAGGCTACCGGTCGGTAGATTTCCGCCCCGGCGGCATTGACAAGGCGGTTCGGCCTTCTAGAGTGGCGCCCAGTGACCGCGGTCACAGTCCGGTGTCACCGACGGGGGGAATGAACGTGCGCGCTGTCCGGCATTCACGACGCTTTCTGATGCCGCTTGTCGCGCTGGCGGCGACGGTCGGGCTGGTCGCCGCCGCCTGCGGCGGAACCAGCAGCGACGACGGCGGCGGTACCGCGTCCACCGAGGAAGAGGGCACGCCGCAGCGAGGCGGCGAGGTCACGTTCGGAATGGAAGCCGACACCCTCGGCGGATTCTGCGTGCCGATCAACCAGTGGGCCATCTCGGGCATTCAGGTCGCCAACGCGATCTACGACACCCTGACGATCCCCACCGACAGCGGCGAGTACGTCCCCTACCTGGCCAAGTCGGTCACGCCCAACGGCGACTTCACCGAGTGGACCATCGAGCTGCGGCCGAACATCGAGTTCCACAACGGCGAGCCGCTCAACGCCGACGCGTTGAAGATGAACATGGACGCCTGGCAGAACGGCATCCTGCTGTCCCAGGTGCTCGAGGACGTCGAACAGGTCACCGTTGTCGACGATCTGACCGTAAGGGTCACGACCACCGTGCCGTGGCCGGCGTACGAGTCGGCCCTCTACGGCAACGGCCGCTTCGGCATCGCGGCACCGGAGCAGATCGCCGACACCAACAGCGAGTCGTGCAAGAACCACCCCATCGGCACCGGGCCGTTCGTGTTCGACGAGTGGATCCCGAACAACCGGTTCGTCGCCAACGCCAACCCGGACTACTGGCAGACCGACGAGAACGGCGAGCAGCTCCCCTACCTCGACAAGATCACGTTCGTCCCGATCATCGAGGCGGATCAGCGGGTCAACGCACTCGAGCAGGGCCGCATTCAGGTCATGCACACCTCGAACGCACTCGCGACCGGGCGCCTGGAAGGACTGGGCGACCAGGCCAACCTCCTCGTCCAGGAAGAAGGCGACCGCGAGGTCCGGTACTACATCCTCAACTCGTCCGAGCCGCCTTTCGACAACCCGAAGGCCCGCGAGGCGATTGCGCTGGCGCTCGACCGGAACGAGATCAACCAGGTGGTCAACGGCGGCCGGTTCGAGATCGCCGACCAGCCGTTCGACACCAACACCGTGGGGTTCGAAGAGAACCCCAGCTTCCCGGAGCCGGACCAGGAGCGAGCGGCCGAGCTCGTGCAGGAAGTGAAGGACGAGGACGGGTCCTTCGACGTGACCCTCCAGACCACGCCCGACCCGAGCAACAGCTCCGAGGCCCAGCTGATCAAGGAGCAGCTCGACGATGTCGGCATCAACACCGACATCCGTCAGGTCGAGCAGACCTCGTTCATCAGCGAGGTCGTGGCCGGGAACTCCAGCTTCGCGCTGTGGCGCAACCTGCACGGCGACCCGGAGTTCACCGACACGGGCACGACGCCGTGGTTCACGAGCGACCACATCATCAACTTCGCGTTGTACGACGACCCCGAGATCGATCAGTTGCTCGAGGACGGCCGGAGCGCGACCGACGCCGGCCAACGGGAACAGATCTACACCGACCTCAACAACAAGCTGAACCAGGAGAATTACTACATCTGGGGCTGGTACGTGGATTGGGCAATTGGGTCGAAGCCGAACGTGAACGGGCTCGCGGGCCCGACGCTGCCCGACGGTAACCAATGGCTGTTCCTCTACGGGCGCGTGCCCGTAGCCGGTCTCTGGGTGAGCTAACGGAGCGAGCAAACGAGCCCGGGCCGGCGGCGGTGATCGGAGCCTCCAGGTGCGGTTGATCCTGCGCCGGTTGGTCCAGCTCGTGCTGGTCCTGATCCTGGTGACCGCGGGCGCGTTCTTGCTCATCAAGGCGCGCGGCAGCGACCCCACCGACTCGATCATCCCGTTCGGCACGCCCGAACAGAAGGCGGCACTGCGTGAAGACCTCGGGCTCGACAAGCCGCTGTACGAGCAGTACTGGGACTGGCTCACCGGCTTCGTGACCGGCGACCTCGGCCGCTCCTACGACACCCAGCGGCCGGTGTCCGACCTGGCCAGCGAGGCGTTGCCGGTGTCGTTGCAGCTCATGGTGTACGCCCAGCTGCTGGCCCTGATCGTCGCCATCCCGCTCGGCGTCCTCACCGCGTACCGCTCGGGCACGCTCACCGACCGCGGGATCAACGCGGGTGCGTTCGCGTTCCTCGCCGTCCCCAACTTCGTGCTGGGCTTGGTGCTCACGTACTACATCGGCGCGAAATACAAGCTGCTCCCCGCCGGGGGCTACGTGAAGTTCGGCGACGACCCGGTCGAGCACATTCGATCCATGATCCTGCCCACCGTCGCGCTCGCCACTGGGCAGATCGCGATCTACATGCGCCTGCTCCGCAGCGACATGATCGCCACGCTGCAGGAGAACTTCATCACGATGGCGCGGGCCAAGGGCATCACCAGTCGCCGCATCCTCTGGCGGCACGCGCTGCGACCATCGAGCCTCACGCTGCTCACCGTCGCCGGTCTCAACGTGGGGACGCTCATCGGCGGCGCCGTCGTGATCGAGGTCATCTTCAGCCTGCCCGGCATCGGCTCACTGCTCTACCAGGCGATCACCCAGAGCCAGTTCGTCATGCTCCAGAGTCTCGTGGCGCTGATCGCGATCTTCTACGTGGTGCTGAACTTCCTCGTCGACTTCCTGTACGCCGTCCTCGACCCCCGGATCCGGAATGAGCGAGCAGCCGCGTAGCGCCCTCACCGACGTCGTCACCGAGGACACCGAGAAGGCGCTCCCGGTTCCGACCCTCCCGGGCCTCGAGGCGGTCGAGGCCGAGCCGGGGACCGCCCGCAAGCGGGCCCGCTTCGGCATCGCCGCCTGGCTCGCCGCCGGCTGGGTGGCCCTTGTCGTCGCGCTGGCGGTCCTGGCGCCGGTCCTGCCGCTCGACCCTCCCGACAAGACCTACGCCGATTGCGCCCGCCAGGGGCCGTCGTTCTACTCGTTCGGCGCCGAGGCCGGCAGCGCCACCGGCCACATCCTGGGCTGCGACCAGAACGGCCGCGACATGCTCTCCCGGCTGATCTACGGCGCCCGCTCGTCGCTGACGGTCGCCGCCGGCGCGGTGACCATGGGCCTCATCCTCGGGGGCTTCCTCGGCCTGGTCGCGGGCTTCTATCGCGGCCGGCTCGAAGGGGTGATCACCGGCGCGCTCGACATTATGCTCGCGATACCTCCGCTCGTCTTCGCGCTCGCGCTCGTGGCGGTGTTGAGCCCGACCGAGGTCGCGGGAAGCGAAGGGAGCAGCGGCGTCGACCTGCCCCGCATCGGGGTTCTCATCCTGGCGCTGGGGATCGTGTCGACGCCGATCCTGGGCCGCATCACGCGCGCCAGCGCGCTTTCCTGGTCGGAGCGCGAGTTCGTATTGGCGGCCCGCGCCCAGGGGGCGAAGAACTCGCGCATCGTCTGGCGCGATGTTCTGCCCAACGTGCTGCCCGCGATGTTCTCCATCGCGCTGCTCGGCGTGGCGGTGGTGATCGTCGCCGAAGGGGGTCTCAGCCTGCTCGGCGTCGGCGTGAAACCGCCCACGCCCTCGTGGGGCAACATCATCTCCGAAGCCCGCGGCGACATCGACACCGCGCCGTACATCGTCTTCGAGCCCGCGATCATGATCTTCCTCACCGTGCTTTCGCTCAACTTCCTCGGTGACGTGATCAGGGCCCGCACCGACATCCGGGAAGGAGCAATTTGAGCACCGCGGAGCGGTTCCCCACCGCGCCCCTCGACGGGCCGCTGCTCGAGGTCGGAGACCTCAAGACGCACTTCCGCACCGAGCGTGGCATCGTGCGGGCGGTCGACGGAGTCACCTTCTCCCTCGAGCGCGGCCGCACCCTCGGGATCGTCGGCGAGTCGGGGTGCGGCAAGACCGTGCTCTCGCGCTCGATCATGGGCCTGCTCCCCAAACGCAACGTGATCCGCGAGGGGACGGTGACGTTCGAGGGTCGCGAGATCGCCGGCCTCTCGCCCAAGCAGATGCGGGCGTTCTGGGGCGCCCAGATGGCGATGATCTTCCAGGACCCGATGACCTCCTTGAACCCGGTGATGCGCATCGGCAAGCAGATCACCGAGTCACTCAACTACCACCTCGACATCACAAAAACGTACGCCAACGAGCTCGCCGAGTCGCTGCTCGAGTCGGTGCGGATCCCCGAACCGAAGCAGCGGCTTCGTGAGTACCCGCACCAGCTCTCGGGCGGCATGCGCCAGCGGGTGTGCATCGCGGTGGCCCTGGCGTGTGGCCCCAAGTTGCTCTTCGCCGACGAGCCCACCACCGCGCTCGACGTCACCGTCCAGGCGCAGGTGCTCGACCTCCTCCAATCTCAGCAGCGCGAACGGTTCATGGCGATGATTCTCGTGACCCATGACCTCGGCGTCGTCGCCGGCCGCGCCGACGAGATCGCGGTCATGTACGCCGGGCAGATCGTCGAGAAAGCGCCGACCGGAGTCCTCTTCTCCGACATGAAGATGCCCTACACCGAGGCGCTGCTCGAGTCGATCCCCAAGCTCGGCGACAAGAGCCATACCAAGCTGAACGTGATCCCGGGCCGCCCGCCCGATCTGGTGAGCCCCCCGAAGGGCTGCCGGTTCGCGCCGCGTTGCGCCTACGTCCAGGACCGGTGCCGCGACGAGGAGCCGCCGCTGATCCCCGGGCCGACGCCGGGCCACGAGTACCGCTGCTGGTTCCCGGTCGGCACGCCGCAGGGCAAAGAGGCGCTGGCCAAGAACCGCCGGGCCGCGGCCGTTGCCGGCGACGGCCACGGCGACCAGCCCGTCACGACGTCGACGGGTACGACCTGATGGCCGGCAGCGGGACCGCCCACCTCCGTCCCGCCGAGGACGTGCTCCTGCACGTCGAGAATCTCGTCGTGGACTTCCCGGTCGGCCGGCACGGCCTGAAGGTCCACGCCGTCTCCGACGTCAGCCTCGACATCGCAGAAGGCGAGACACTCGGGCTCGTCGGTGAGTCGGGCTGCGGGAAGTCGACGACCGGCCGGGCGATCATGCAACTGCCGCCGCCGACGAGTGGGCACGTCGTGTTCGAGAGCCAGGACCTCACCGAGCTCAAGGGTGAGGCGCTCCGCCGCCAGCGCCCACGGATCCAGATGATCTTCCAGGACCCGATCTCGTCGCTGAATCCCCGCCGCAAGGTGGAGGACATCGTATCCGAGGGTCTGGAGATCTGGAAGATCGGTGACGACCAGAGCCGCAAGGCGAAGGTCGACGAGGTCCTCGACGCCGTCGGTCTCGACCCCGAGGCGTCACGCGACCGGCGGCCCCACGAGTTCTCGGGCGGCCAGTGTCAGCGCATCTCGATCGCCCGCGCCGTCGTCACCGAGCCCAAGCTGATCATCTGCGACGAGCCCGTCTCCGCGCTCGACGTCTCGGTCCAGGCGCAGATCCTCAACCTGCTGCGGGAGATGAAGGACCGCTACGGGCTCACGCTCGTGTTCATCGCGCACGACCTCGCGGTGGTGAAGAACGTGAGCGACCGCATCGCGGTCATGTACCTCGGCAAGCTCTGCGAGATCGGTCGGCCCGACCAGATCTACGAAACGCCCACACATCCGTACACCGCCGCATTGCTCGCCGCCATCCCGGTCGCCGACCCCGAGGTCGACACCCGCAAGGCGTTGGGCGGAGAGGTGCCGTCGCCGGTCGCACCGCCGTCGGGCTGCCGGTTCCGCACCCGCTGCCCGAAGGCGCAGGAGCGGTGCACCGAGGAAGAGCCCGAGATCCGGGAGATCCGTCGCGGCCAGTTCGTGGCGTGCCACTTCCCGCTCGAGCCCGGGGAGCAGATCGATTTCACCGCCGCCCCCGCGGTCGCGGCCGCCGGCGGCGCGTAGGCCGACTCGGATCGACCGCGAGCACCGACTGGTCGAGGGCGTAGGTTGCGAGCATCCCGAGATGCACTGCTCATCGACGATTCCTGACTCGTCCATCGCTTCCCGCGTGAGCAACACGGCGGCGTCGACATCGGGATAGGCGACCTCGAACCCGAGCGCGCCCATGACGAGAAATCCGGAAACCCGCGGTGACGCAGCGCCCGGCGGTCCAGCATCGACAGCTCGGTGACCGGCGGCGGCCGTGACCTCAGGCGGCCGCGGCGGCGGCCTCCTCCGGCTCGAGCGCCAGCGCGAGCACGTCGGTGACGTCGTCGACGAGGTGGATCGTGAGCTGGTCGCGCACCACCTCGGGCACGTCGTCGAGCTCGAGCCCATTGCGACGGGGCAGCACCACTGTCGTGACACCGGCCCGCAGCGCCGCGAGCACCTTCTGCTTGACCCCGCCGATCGG
>JBOGFL010000509.1:0-1716 GCA_050743285.1 Acidimicrobiia bacterium | reverse complement strand
GACCGGGCCTGGGAGGCAGTGCGCCACGCCGACAAGCCACGCCTGCACGTCTTCATCGCCACGTCGCCGATCCACATGAAGAAGAAGCTCCGCATGACCGAAGACCAGGTCAAGGCAGAGGCCGCCGCCGGGGTCGGCCGGGCCAAGCGCTACACCGACGATGTCGAGTTCTCGCCTGAGGACGGCAGCCGCTCCGACGTCGACTTCATGTGCGAAGTGCTGCGGCTCGCCGTCGACGCCGGCGCAACCACGCTGAACATCCCCGACACCGTCGGGTACGGCGTGCCAGAGGAGTTCGGGAAGATCATCGAGTACATCCGCGACATCGTCCCTGGCGACTACGTGATTTCGACGCACTGCCACAACGACCTCGGGCTCGCAGTCTCCAACTCGCTGGCCGGCGTCAAGGCCGGCGCCCGCCAGGTCGAGTGCGCCGTCAACGGGCTGGGGGAGCGCGCCGGCAACGCCGCGCTCGAAGAGGTAGTGATGGCGCTGCGCACCCGGTCCGACTACTTCGGTTTCCTCGAGACCAGAGTGCGCACCGAGGAGCTGGCCCGCACGTCGCGGCTCGTCTCCCGGCTCACCGGATATCCGGTCCAGTACAACAAGGCGGTTGTCGGCCGCAACGCGTTCGCGCATGAGGCCGGCATCCACCAGCACGGTGTGCTCGAAGATCGCGAGACGTACGAGATCATCGACGCCGCCGCCGTCGGCCAGGAAGCAGCCCAGATCGTGCTGGGCAAGCACTCGGGTCGGCACGCGTTCGCCGACACGCTGCGCAAAATGGGCCTGCATGTGCAGGGCGAAGCGTTGAACTCCGCCTTCCGGCGGTTCAAGGAACTGGCCGACCGCAAGGTGCAGATCACCGAGGCCGACATCGAGGCGATCGTCGCCGAGGAGCTCGGCACCGGCGTCGTGCACCGCTTTGGGATCGTCGACCTCGCGCTGTCGGGCGGTACGTCGCGAACTCCGACGGCCACGGTCGTCCTCTCCGACCGCGACGGCGGCACCGTCGAGGCCGAAGGCACCGGGAACGGAATGATCGACGCGGCCATCGCCGCCATTTCGGAGGCAACCGGTGTGAAGGGCACGTTGCTCGACTTCAAGGTTTCGTCGGTCACCGAGGGCGGCGACGCGCTCGGCGACGTGGTGATCCACCTCGAGTGTGAAGGCCTGCGAGCCTCGGGCCGGGGTGTCGCCACCGACGTGGCCGAGGCGTCGGCCCGTTCGTATCTCAACGCGGTGAACAAGATTGTCCGGCTGCGCGAACGTCCGGAAGCGCCGCGCGAACAGCACGTCGGCCCGTGACCACCGCGCCGGTCAACCGCTGGGTCGACCCCGCATGGGCGAAGCGCTACCTGGGGGAGCGCGACTCGATCCCGCACCGCGCCGAGGGCTACGACGTGCTGCTCGAACTGCTGCCCGAGAGCAGCGCGCGCGTGCTCGACCTCGGCACTGGCGACGGGCACACGCTCGCACTCCTGCTCGCGTCCGGCCGCGCCGCCTCCGGGGTCGGCGCCGACTTCTCGGCCGAGATGCTCGGACGCGCCCGCGACCGGTTCGCGGGCAACGACGACGTCGACGTCGTCGAGCACGACCTTGATCTCCCGCTCCCTGCGTCGCTAGGGCGTTTCGACCTCGTCGTGTCGAGCTTCGCCATCCACCACTGCGTGCCCCACCGTCAGCGGTCGCTGTACGGCGAGGTGTTCGAGCTGC
>JBOGFL010000508.1:0-4150 GCA_050743285.1 Acidimicrobiia bacterium | reverse complement strand
CGCTCCGCATGGCCCTCGAAGAGGAGGGCTACGAGGTCGACGAGGCGGCCAGCGCCGAAGAGGCGGCCCAGCAGTTCGAGGCGGCCCCCGCCGACCTCGTCCTCGTCGACCTGATCCTGCCCGGCATGAGCGGTTTCGAGCTCTGTCGCCTGCTCCGGCAGTCGAGCGACGTGCCCATCGTCGTGGTCACCGCGCGTTCCGACACCCACGACGTCGTCGCCGGCCTCGAAGCGGGTGCCGACGACTACGTCACCAAGCCGTTCGTCGTGAAGGAGCTGACCGCCCGGATCCGGGCGCTGATCCGGCGCGTGCGCACCGGTGACCCGGTGCCCGACCAGTACCGCTTCGGTACCGTCGACGTGCTCCCGAGCGCGGGCATCGTGCGCCGGAACGGCGACGAGATCGACCTCACCAAGACCGAGTTCAGGCTGCTGTGCGAACTGGCGCTGAACTCCGGAATTGTGCTGAGCCGCGAGCAGCTGCTGGAACGGGTGTGGGGCTACGACTACTTCGGCGACGGTCGGCTCGTCGACGCCCATGTGCGCCGACTCCGGACGAAAGTCGAGGACGATCCCGCCAATCCGACGCTGATCGTCACGGTGCGGGGTCTCGGGTACCGGCTGCAGTCATGAGCGAATCGGAACCGCGCGGGCGATCCCGCCGCGGTCTGCGGTTCCGCATCACCGCCACGTTCGCACTGGGCGGCCTGTTCATTTCCGCCGCGCTCGCGTTCCTGATGTACGAGATCGCCGACCGATACCTCGTGCGCCAACGTGAGCGCACCGCGACCCGTCAGGCGTACCTCGACGCCCGCGTGCTTCGCGACTCGCTGCGTTCGGCCGACACCGATCCCAACGAGGCCCTCGACAGCCTCCAACTGCCGTCCTCGTCGAGCGTGGTGTTGCAGTACCAGGGCCAGTGGTACGGCACGTCGGTCGCATTGAGCGAAGACAACCTTCCCGACGGACTTCGCGACCTCGTGCGCACCGGCGCGCCGGCGCGTCAGCGGGTGATGATCCGGGGCCGGCCCGACCTCGTCGTCGGGGTTCCGATCCCCGAGGTCGACGCCGGCTACTTCGAGGTGTTCTCGCTCACCGAACTCGACAGCACCCTCGGCGTGATCCGCACGACGGTGCTCGTCGGCGCCGCGGCCACGACGCTGGCGACCGCGCTGCTCGGCTTCTGGGTCGGGCGGCGCACGCTCCGGCCGGTGCACGAGGTGAGCACGGCGGCGGCGACGATCGCGGCCGGCGATCTTTCGACTCGGCTCGATGCCGGCGGCGACCCCGACCTGGAGCCGCTCGCCGAGTCGTTCAACTCGATGGTCGACGCCCTGCAGGAGCGAACCCGACGCGACACCCGATTCGTCTCCGACGTGAGCCACGAGCTGCGGTCGCCGCTCACCACCCTGGCGACGGCGGCGTCGGTGCTCGAGCGGCGTCGCGACGAGCTGCCGGAGCGGGCGCGGGTGTCGCTCGATCTGCTCGTCGCCGAAATCGAGCGCTTCCAACGGGTGGTGGAGGAGCTCCTCGAACTGAGCCGCGCCGAAGCCGGTTCCGACGCCCTCGACCTCCAGCCCGTGCGCCTCTCGGACCTCGTTTTGCACACGGTCACGCGCAGCGACGGCGCGCCCCCCGTTATCGAGATCGAGCCCGATGTCGCGGCGACACCACTGCTCACGGATAAACGCCGTCTCGAACGCGTGCTGGTGAATCTGCTCGAAAACGCCCGCACCCACGGCGGCGGCGCGACCGCGGTCTCCGTCCACCGCTCGGACGGCCAGGTGCAGATCGCGGTCGATGACGACGGACCGGGCGTTCCGGCCAAGGAACGCGAGCGGGTGTTCGAACGGTTCTTCCGGGGTGCGGCCTCGGGCCGCCGCGGCACGACGTCGGGAACGGGTCTCGGGCTGGCACTCGTCGCCGAGCACGCGCGCGCGATGCACGGCCGGGCCTGGGTCGAGGACACACCCGGTGGCGGCGCCCGGTTCGTCCTGGAGGTTCCGTGGACACCCGCCTGATCGGCCGCGCGCTCGTACCGCTGGTGTTGTTCGCGGGCTTCGTGTCGGCGTGTGGGGTCGAAGGCCAGGACGAGGCCCAGGAGCTCGACGCCGATTCCGTTCCCTTCGATCTCCTCGACCCCGAGGCACCCATCGTCACCGTCCCGCCGATGGGCAATTTCTTTGTCATCTTCCTCGTCGACGACAACCTGCTCGCCGACGCCACGCGGGCGGTGCGGGGCCGCCCGACAGTGGCCCGGGCGCTACGGATCCTCGAGCGGGGTCCGACGAGTGAGGAGTTCGCCGCCGGCCTCAGCACCGCGATACCGCCCGGCTCCGAGATCCAGGGCGTCGCGGTACGCAACAACACCGCCATCGTCGATGTGAGTGAGCGGTTCGAGGAGAACGTCCGCGGCCAGGAGGTGCTGGCGCTGGCCCAGGTCGTCTACATGGCCACGGGGCTCGAGGGCGTCAACCGCGTGCGCTTCCGACTCGAAGGTGAGCCCACCGTGGTGCCCCGGGGCAACGGCACGCAGACCAGCCGTCCCGTCGACCGCAACGACTTCCCACAGCCCTGAACCGGACCGGCGCTCCCGACCACGGAGCGTGCTGTCACGGAACCACAACGCAATCGCGACCGGCCCATCACGTCGCCTTGCAAGGATTTCGTGGTTCCCCCCAACGCCCCGCGTGAGCGGTCGGCCGTCCCGTCCGTGGCCGGCCGCTCAGGGGCTTTCCTGACGTCATAGGCTCAATCGGTGTTCGAGGAGCCGAAGGCGCCCAAGCGGACGGGAACGCCCGATGCCGGCGAGCCGGCGCCGCGGACGGCGCTCGACCACCTCTTCTTCGGCCTCTCCAGCGCCGCCGACCACAGCCTGTTGTGGCTGGCGCTGGGCTCGCTCCGGGCCGCCCGGGTCGGCGATCCCGCCGCCGCAGTCCGCCTCGCTGCCGCGCTCGGCGCCGAGTCGGCCCTCACGAACGGGCTGATCAAGAGCGTCTTCCGCCGCATCCGACCCGCCCCACACCCCGAATTGCGACCCGAAAACGACGCCGCCCGCCTCCGGGAGGGACCGCTCCCCTACGGGTTGCACAAGCCCATCACGAGTTCCTTCCCGTCGGGCCACGCGACCGCGGCCTTCACGGCGGCGACGCTGCTCGGCGACGGTACAAGACTCGGCGTCGCGTACTTCGGGCTTGCCGCGCTCGTTGCCGCGAGCCGGGTATACGTTGGTTTGCACCACCCCTCGGACGTGGTAGTCGGGGCCGCCCTGGGTCTCGCGTTCGGGGCCGTTGCCCGCAGGGTTGTGCCACTCACGCCCGGCCGGTAGTCCTGCGAGAGGAGCAGTTCATGGCCCGCCAGATCCGCACCACGTTCGATTATCGCTGTCCGTTCGCACGTAACGCGCACGAGGCGGTGGTGGCGGCCATCCGCGAGGGTGACGGCATCGACTGGCAATTCGTGCCCTTCTCGCTCGACCAGGCACACGTCGAAGAGGATGAGGCACCCGTGTGGGACCGCGCGCCCGACGAGCGCGGCACCGGCGTCCTGTCGCTCACCTGGGGCATCGCGGTGCGCGACTCGTTTCCCGACCAGTTTCTCGACTTCCACGTGGCGGCGTTCGCGGCCCGTCACGACCACGGCCAGAAGCTCGGCCACGAGTCGGTACTGCGCGACGTTGCCGGTTCGGTGGGTCTCGACCCCGACCTCGTGGGCAAGGAGGTCGCGACCGGCGAACCGCTGAAGCGGCTGGCTGCCGAGCACACCGAGATGGTCGACGCCTACGCGGTGTTCGGCGTGCCGACTTTCATCGAGGGCGAAGAAGCGGTGTTCATCCGCTTCATGGAGCGCGGCCGCGCCGACGACCTCAGGCGCGCACTCGAGCTCATCGAGTGGGCGCGCTTCAACGAGTTCAAGCGCACGCGCATCCCACGATAGGAGAACAACGAAGTTTCGGGCACCTGCGCTCATCCCGCATCACGGCGCGCCTCTTCGTCTGTGTTCTTGGACCGAAGCTCTCGTCGCTCACGTCGCCGAGGCCAATGAGTCGACGACGAAACGGGCGTTACCGGGGTTGCAGATCCGGCATCGCGTCTTGCCACTCGGCGTAACCGGGGTCACGCCAGGCCCGGTGCTCGCACCCTGACGTCGGA
>JBOGFL010000507.1:0-6171 GCA_050743285.1 Acidimicrobiia bacterium | reverse complement strand
CACGAAGGAGCTGCGGCGAAATGCCGTTGCCCTCATGGATCACGACCACGCCGGGCCCCGGATCAGTACGGGCGGGGCGGGCGAGGAAGTACGGAAGCGCGATTTCGGCCAAGCGCCCAACCTACCGGGCAATCCGGCCCCGTCGCCGCCCGCGTACGATCAGCCGACCGAACGAGGAGTGCAGATGCGTCTACTCGAAGGTCACCGAGCGATCGTCACCGGGGGTGGTTCGGGTATCGGCCGCGCGACGTGCCGGCGGATGGTAGAGGAAGGCGCGCGCGTCGCCGTCGTCGACATCAACGCCGAGGCCGCCGACGCCGTCGGCCAGGAGCTCGATGCGCCTTCGTACCACGCCGACGTAACCGACTACAGCGGGCTGGAAGCGGCGTTCAAGGACGCCGACGCCGAGCTGGGCGGGATCACGATCGTCTACAACAACGCCGGGAACAGCAGCATCAGCAATGTGCACGAATGGCCGCTCGCCGAGTGGGAACGCGTCGTGACGCTGAACCTCACCGGTGTCTTCCACGGATTCCGCGCCGGGGTCCCCCTGATCCAGCAGAGCGGCGGCGGCAGCCTCGTGAGCACGTCGTCGATCAGCGGCACCCGGCCGTCGGCGGGTGAAGCCCCCTACTCGGCGGCCAAAGCTGCGGTGGCTGCGCTCACCGCCACCGCCGCGCTGGAGTATGCGCCGACGATTCGCGTCAACGCGGTGGCTCCCGGGATGATCCGCACCGGGCTCACCGATCCGTTGTTCGAGATCTTCGAGGACATCGACAAGCACATGGTCGACAAGACGCCGCTGGCCCGGATCGGCGCTCCCGAGGACATCGCCGATGTTGTCGTGTTCCTCTGTTCCGATCTCGCCCGATTCGTCACCGGCCAGAACATCGTCGTGGACGGGGGGATGACCCTGCACGGCGCCGGCGTCGACGGGCTCCTCGAACGGGTCCACGCGCTCGTCGATCGCGCCGGAGCAGGATCGTCCCGGTAGGGTGAGCGCGGTGGAAACCGAAGTCGTCGAAGACCCGGGGACCGACACCCCGATCGAGATAGAGGCGACGAGCAGTCAGCTCGCGGCCGTCGAAGCCGAGCGCGGCTGGTTCCGCGCGGTCGTCAAGGGCGGACTGATCGCTCTGCCAATCGGCGCGCTGGTGTTCGTCGGCCTCGCCGCACTCGCGTTGGTCGGCCAGGGCTTTCAGATGACGTCGATGCTCGTCGTGGCTGCCGTCGTCGGCTTGAATGCGGGCGCATTCTTCGGCCCGTGGGCCGCGGTCATACGGCATGCCCACATGGTCGACGAGGCCGACGCCCGCGCCGCCCACCACGAGTAGTCGGCTCGTGCGCGAGCCCGCCCCGCCCGATCTTGCCGACCTCCAACTCCCGCGCGACGACATCGGGCTGCTCGCCGGTCTCACCACCACCCGCGCGATACGTCACTACCGCGACGAGCCGGTTCCCCCTGATGTGCTCCGAACGGTGTTGTTCGCGGCCACGCGTGCGCCGAGCGGCTCCAACCGCCAGCCTTTTCGCTTCGTCACCCTCACCGACGGACCGAAAGCGGTCGCGGCTAAGCGGCTGATCGGCGACGGCGCCCGCCGGGCCTGGGACGTGAAGCGCCGGAACGACGGCTACGACCGCGGCTCGGGTGCCGACGCCGACTCCCCGAAGTCCCGCATGGCGCGTTCGATAGACCGGTACGTGCGCGAGCTCGAACGGGTGCCGGTGGTGATCCTGCCGTGCCTCGTTCGCTACCGCAACCCCGCGCCCCATGAAGGCGGCTCGGTGTACCCGGCCTGTCAGAACCTGTTGCTGGCGGCACGCGCGCTCGGCTACGGCGGCGTCCTCACCGACTGGCACCTGCTGGTCGAGGACGACCTGCGGTCGCTCCTCGGTATCCCCGACCGCGTGCTGGTGGCGGCCACCATCACACTCGGGCGGCCCGCCGGCCACCACGGCCCGGTCCGGCGGCGGCCGCTTCCCGAATTCGTCTACGAGGACGAGTGGGGGCAATCGCCCTGGTGGGCGGTCGACCCTCCCGGCACCCGGCACTCCTCGGCCAGACCGCCCGCCTGAGGACGTCGGCTTCAGTCGTCGACGAGCTCGATCGCCCGTTCGGGACAGCAGTCGACCGCGGTCTGCGCCTGCGCCGTCTGGTGCGGGAGGACCTCGTCCGCGATCACCCTGCCGTAGCCATACTCGTCGTCGGTGAACAGATCGGGAGCGAGGTCGTAGCAACGCCCGTGACCACTGCACCGGTCGGTGTCGATCCGGATTCTCATCCCGTCCAAGCATCGCGCTCATCGTCGCCCCGAGCACCTCGGGCGTTCGTCGCCCTTCGAGCAGGGGTACTTGACGGCTCGCCCCCGATTCGCGCCGGCGGGCCGTCGAGCCTGACGGCGGCCCGCCGGTGTGTTCACGCGTCGCACGATGCCTCAGATCTGGCCGGGCGGTTGCGCCGCGACGCGGCCGATGAGATCGCCGAGGCGCGCCCGGGTGTCGGCAAGTCGGGCCCGCAACGGCGCCAGATCCCGCCAGGTTGGTGCGGGCGCCGTCGATGCGAGCGCGGCACGGATCGCCGTCACGACCGCGGCCCGGTCCATCGGGGGGGCCACGCGATCAGCGAGGCACGAGCCCGAGAACACGCCGGCGCGTTGCCCGCCGAGCACCAACGCAAACGGAGTGTCCGATCCCGCCGCGAACAACGCCGGGTGCATGCGCATCGTGATCAAAGCCCGGCAGGCTTCGGCCAACGAGATCGCCCGCTCCGGTGTGACGTAACCCTGCTCGTGTCGAACCCGTGCGCGGTCAGCGTTGGGTAAGGCTGCCGCCGCGTCGGTGGCGACGACACTGTCGTCCTCGCGCGCCAACTCTGGCTCGCCCTGCACCGTCGACCACACAGTCACCGGCTCGTGGTCGGTGGCGTCGATCACTTCACGCAACACGAAGGCCGCGAGTTCGGCCCGCTCGCGGCGACCGGCTGCATCGGGATCGTGATCGGTGAGCACGACACCGATCCCATCGCGCTCGTGTGGAGACGGCTGATCGGCGAAGAGACCGACCGCGAGATCGGTGCCCAGAACCGCGTCGGCGCCACCGCTATCGGCGGCCCGGGCCAGCGAGGCCGGATCGCGCACGATGATCAAGTCAGCGCCGGCAAGAACCGTGTACAGGTCGCGGCGCGAGGTCGCCCGAGTGAAGTGTCCGACCGTGAGCCCGACGAGTGCGAGTGGCCTGCCCCGACGCACGACGTCGGCGAGTGCCGCCAGGCGGGCCTGGGGCCCGTACGCCTCGACGAGGAACCCCCCGCCCTGGCAGAGGATCAGATCGGCGCCGGCGACGAGCCGGGCACCGGCGTCCTCCCAACCGGCCACCGGCGCAGCCCACGGCGTTCCGAGCAGGTCCTCGAGCGGCGGAACGCAGGCGAGGTCGGGCAATCGGGGGCCGATGCGGTCGTGCTGATAGCTGGCGTGAAGCACCGATGCGGTCGGAGCCAGTTCCCGAATCATCCGCTCGCAGGCGAGCGCGATTGCGGCGTCACCGGCATTCGCGAGCCAGGCGTCGGTAGCGAGAATCCTCGGTCGGCCGGGCGGCCACTCCCGGGGCGCGGTCATTGAATGTTCAGCACGGCCCGAGGTGAGACGGCAGGGTCCTTGGCGAGTTCGCGCACAAGGTGCGAGAACGCGGCGGTGTATCGATCGACGTCACGTCGTGCCTCGATGAGGCTGGCCGCGTGGTCCACCAGCGCCCGCCGGTCATCGTCGGGCAGCGTGAGCAATCGCACGAGGCCGTCGGCGAGTTCGCCCACGTCACGGGGCTCGCACACGAGCCCGGTATCCCGATCGCGCACGAGTTCCGTCACTCCGCCGACCTGGGTCGCAAGCACGGGGATCCCCGCGGCCATCGCCTCGATAATGACCCGCGGCAGTGACTCGGCGTCCGATGCGAGCACCAGCGCGTCGGCCATCGCGTACCACTTTGCGACTTCGATGGTCGCGTCGACCATGCGTACCCGTCGCTCGAGCCCGAGGCCGTCGAGAAGGCGGGCGAGCGCCGCGGTGTACGGCGTGGGCTCCGTGCCGAGCAGTACGAGCTGCGCCTCGGGATGATCGGCTGCGATCCGGTCGAGCGCGAGTACAAGATTGCTTTGGCCCTTGCGGGCTTCCACCGAGCCGACACAGAGCAGCACCCGGTCTTCGCCCGCGAACCCGTGGGCGGCGCGGAGGTGGGATCGTTGTTCCGGCGGCGCCTTGAACGCTGCGAGCGGGATGCCGTATTCGACGAGCACGAACCGCTCCCGCCGCGCCGCAGGCGCGTCGTGTGACCAGAGCTCCCGGGTCGCGTTGGCGACGAAACCGACCGCGCTGGCCTGGTCGACCGCCTGGCGCGCATGAGCGCGCACGTGGGTGTCCGGTTGCGCACCACCGAAGGCGAAATGGAGGAACGCGTTGAGCGAATAGTGCTCGTGAATGGCCAGTACCGACGGAATGCCGCATCGGGTCGCGACGTCGGCACCGATGAACGCACCAATGCTGTTCACGAGGGCCACATTGCATCCGTCGGCGGCGGCGACATGGGTCATCTCGCGAGCCATCGCCTCGTACGCTCCGGCGCTCGAAGGAAATGGCCCGATGAGATGGACACGAGCGCCGCTCGCCTCGAGCTCACGTCGCAGCGGCCCATCGCGCGGCGCCATCACCGTGCACGCGACGTCGGGTTCACCGAGGAGGCGTCGCAGAATCTCCTGGAGCCACAGCTGGGCCCCACCGAGTCGCAGGTCGTGGGCGACGACCAACAGGTTCACACCGTCCTCGGGAACGTGGGTCTCTGCGGCCATCGCCGCCCGTGCCGACAACGCCGAGATCCAGGCACGATCGGGCTCCTCGAGTAGCGGCGGTGGCGGGATCGTCACCTCCCGCTGCCCGAGAACGACAACACCGTTCCGGGTGATCGCCTCAACCCCGACCCTCACGGTGGCGCCCGGCGGCGCGTCGACCTCGAAGAGGTGCCAGAAGCCGGCCAGTGCGGCGGTCGGATCCGCGAACCGATCGCCGATATCCGGCCGGGGACCGCTGAACAGGCGGGCCCGACCCACCGGACTGGCGTCGGCGAAGACCTCGACCCGGTCGATGAGCCGCGCCGGATCTACCCAGCCCGTGACCTCGATCGTGGCGCCTGTCTCGTGCGAGCTCACCTGCGGCGCCTCGATGAAACCCGTCACTGGAACCGGGCCGCGGGCCAGGACGGCGGGCGGCGGCGCGCCCGGCATGGTCCACATGACCGGATCGAGCGCCTCCGCCAAGCCGGAGCGCGTGAGCGCGACCGCGCCAATGCTCACCGTCCCCGCCGGCACCACGGCGCGCGGCACGACCAGGCGCCATCCGGCCCGGCCGGCGCCGGTCTCGTCGGCACGCGCCAACGCAAGATCGGGAGTGGCGACGTCGACGGAAGCGGCACCGATCACGGCGTCACTCACCGACACGACAACGGCTTCCACGGTTTCGCCGGGCACGTGGGCGAAGCCCTCGATCACGATCGCGCCGTCGGCGCCGAGCTCGATTCCGGTGACCGAACCTGGGTACCGCCCGGGACCCGAGCGACGGGCCGCGTGTACGGCGCGGCGTCCGTGGTCGACGAGACGGCGCGCCGCCCGGAGGACGCGGCGCCAGCCGCGGGCTTCGCTCACCGAGTGATGATGGCACGGCGACCTCATCCTCCGATCGCAACAGGAAGGAACGAAGGTGCCCACCTACACTTCGCCGCGCATGGGCGGGATCACCCTTTCCGTCGAGCTGACCTCGTCTCTCGAGAACGCACGCGCGGACTGGTCGGCGCTCGGAGAACGCAGCGACAACGTCTTCGCGACCTGGGAGTGGCTATCGACCTGGTGGCATCACTTCGGGCGCGATCGCCCTCTCGTCGTCGGGCTCGGCCGCACGCCCGACCACGAGGCGAGAGTTGTCCTTCCGCTGTACCTCGCCGCCCGACGGCCGCTCCAGGTCCTTCGACCCCTCGGTCATGGCGTCACCGACCAGATGGGACCCGTTTGCGAGCCCGGGGACCGCGCCGCCGCGGCCGATGCGCTGCGGCGCCTTCTCGACGACGCGCCGCTGCCGTGGGACCTCCTTGTGGCCGACGAACTTCCCGCTGACGTCGACTGGGCCGGTGTCC
>JBOGFL010000506.1:0-7192 GCA_050743285.1 Acidimicrobiia bacterium | reverse complement strand
GGTGACGGCGGGGGCCAGCGCCCCCGAAGACCTCGTTCAGGGAGTCGTCGCCGCGCTCGACCCGAGCGAGGGCGTCGAGGCGGTACGCGTCACCGACGAAGACGAGTACTTTCCGCCGCCGCGGGAGCTCCGGGAGCTGCTTCCCAATATCGATGCCGTCGCCGCGCTGATGGTCGGCGGAGATCCCGAAGTCGCCCGAGCATCGAAGGGCCCGCTCACCGACGACCGCGGTGCCGACGCCTCCGGAATACTCGCCGATCTCGCGACCTGAGGCCGGGCCGTCCTACGCCGCCGTCTCGACCCCGGCTCGGGCCAGTGACTCGTCGAACGCCTCCTGGAGAACCACCCGAACGCGCCTGGTGAGATCGGTGACGTTGGCGCGCTTGACCGCGGCGCGGCGCGACGGCGGCGCGATCGGTTCGCCCACGACCACCGCGATCCGGTGGAAACGGGGGAAGACCTTCCCGGTCGGGAGGATCTCCTCGGTACCGCCGATGCCGACCGGGACGATCGGCACGCCCGCGCGCGCCGCGAGGTACGACGCGCCATCGTGCATCTCACCCAGCACCGGGCCGTGGCCTCGCGTCCCCTCCGGATACATCACCACCGGTTCACCGCGTTCGAGCATCGCCAGGGCGGAGCGCAGGGCAGCCCGGTCGGCCGCCTCGCGATCAACCGGGAAGCCGCCCAGTGCGCTGAAGACCGCGCCGAGGACGGGAATCTCGAACAGCTCGCGCTTGCCCATGAAGCGCAGCCGGCGCCGGGTCGGGCACGCGAGGACGAAGATGTCGAACATCGAACGGTGCGACGGCGCGAGCACGTACGCGCCCTGCGCGGGGAGCCGGTCGGCGCCCGAGATCCGCACCCGCCACAGCACGCGAATCGCTCCGCTGAGCAAGGCCCGGCAGACCCCATAGAACGCGTACTGGAACCGGGTCATTCGCCGGAGGCCGCCTGCACGCGCGAAACGATCTCACGCGTCACCTCAGCGACCGACCGGCCGGTCGTGTCGATGACGAGAGCGCCGGCGGCGGCGCGCAGCGGCGCGACCACCCGGGAACTGTCCTTGGCGTCGCGCGTCTTCAGTGACTCGCGTACCGCGTCGACGTCGACGTCCCGATCGGCGGCTTCTTCGTCGCGGTGCCGGCGACGCGCCCGCTCGGCGTCCCTGGCGTCGAGGAATACCTTGAGCGTGGCCTCGGGAAAGACAACAGTGCCGATATCGCGGCCCTCGACGACTCCCCCGCGCCGCCGCGCGACCCACTCTCGTTGCCGTTCGACCATCGCGGTCCGCACGCCCGGATGGGCCGACACTGTCGAGACCGCCGCGGTGACGTCCGGTCCCCGGATCTCGCGCGTCACGTCGCGCTCGTCGAGCGTCACCCGGCCGCTCGGGTCGATTTCGATGCGCGAGCGACCGGCCAGGTCGGTCAGGGTACCGGCGTCGCCGAGATCGAGCCCGGCCTCGAGCGCAGCCAGGGTTACCGCCCGGTACATCGCCCCGGTGTCGAGCACGTCGAGGCCCAGATCGGTCGCCACCGCGCGCGCCACGCTTGATTTGCCCGAGCCCGACGGCCCGTCGATGGCGACGACCGCGCCCATTGTCACGCACCGTCGACGGTGAGCCGCTCGAGGTCGTCTCCGAAGCCGGGATACGAGCTGGTGACCGCGCCCCATCCCCTGACCGTGGACTCACCGTCGGCGCCGGCGGCCGCGACCGCGGCCGCCATGCCGACGCGGTGGTCGCCGTGGCTCTTGAAGCGCGACGAGCGGGGTTGCCCGCCCCGGATCACGAGGCCGTCGGACCGGGTGTCGGCCTCGATGCCGAGCTCGGTGAGCTCCTGATGAATCGTGCCGATCCGGTCGCTCTCCTTCACGCGGAGCTCGGCGGCGTCCCGAATCTCGCTGGTTCCCTCTGCGTACGCGGCCGCCACCGCGAGCGCCGGCAACTCGTCGATGACCGTCGGGATCTCCCCGCCCGCGATCGACGTGGCGTGCAACGCGGCCGCGGTCACGGTCACGTCGCCGATCGGCTCACCGAGCACTTCACCGGTGGGTACGACGTCGACGTTGGCACCCATGCGGGCGAGTACGGCGACGAACCCGATCCGGGTCGGGTTCAGTGCCAGTCGTTCGAGCACCACCCGGGAACCCGGGACGATGCTCGCGGCGACGGCGAAGAACGCCGCCGAAGACGGATCACCGGGAACGTCGAGCTGGAAAGGCTCGAGGGTGCCGGCTTCGACGGCGGCTGCGCCGTCGGGAAGGCGGCGCAGCGGCGCGCCCAGAGCGGCGAGCATGCGCTCGGTGTGATCGCGACTCGGTGCCGGTTCGTGCACCTCGGTGACGCCGTCGGCTTGGAGTCCGGCGAGTAACAACGCCGACTTCACCTGCGCACTGGCTAGGGGCAGGTCGTGGCGGCGCCCGGTGAGCGGCCCGCCGCGAATCGAGAGCGGCGCGAGCGACGCGTTCGCGCGGCCGTCGATCTCAGCCCCCATCGCGCGCAACGGCTCGACGACTCGCGCCATCGGACGGGTCCGGAGCGAGGCGTCGCCGGTCAGCACCGAATGGAACCGACGCCCGGCGAGGAGGCCGGTAAGGATCCGGATCGTGGTTCCCGAGTTGCCGCAGTCGATGACCGACTCGGGCTCCTGCCAGGAGTCGAGGCCCCGCCCGCCGACGGTGAGATCACCGGCACCGCGTACCGACACCCCGAGGCCCTCCAGAGCACGCCGAGTGCCCTGCACGTCGTCGCCGTCAGCGAGATGTGAGAGTCGGCTCGGACCGCTCGCCACCGCCGCGAACAGCAACGCCCGGTGCGAGATGCTCTTGTCGCCGGGGACCCGTAGCGTTCCCCGTAGGGGGCGCCCGCCAACGACGACGAGCTCGGCTGCAGCCAAAGTCCCAGGCTCGGACACCGCGCTACTCGGGAAGGTCGTCGCGCAGCGATCGAGCGTCTTCCAGGTACACGTGGTGGAGCTCGGTCCGGTCCCGACCGGTATAGCAGTGCACGAGCACTCGGATACAGCGAGGCATGCTGCCCTCTACGTTGAGTTCGCGGGCGCACAACAACGGGATGTCGCCCAGTCCGACTGCGCGCGCCGCCGCCGCCGGAAACTCAGATCGCAGGTCGTCGGTGGCAGTGAAGATGACGCTCACGAGGTCTTCGTGCGCGATCTCGTTTCGCGCCAGCATCTCGCTGACCAGACGCTTCGTGTTGGCGTCGATCTCCGACTTCGTGTCTTCGGTGCAGGTGATCGCCCCGCGTAGCGCGACAAGCCGCATATGGGCCCAGGCTATGCGGTCGCGGCTTCGAGGAGCGCCCTGACTTCGCGAGGCGACAACGACCTCCACTTGCCGGGGCCGAGGCGGGTGTCGCCGACCGGGCCGATGCGGGTGCGCACCAGGCGGCGCACGGGGTGCCCCACCGCGTCACACATGCGGCGGACCTGGCGGTTGCGTCCCTCGTGGACCACGATCTCGAGCGCGGCGCGCCCGTCGCGACCCTGTAGCAGACTCACACGCGCCGGTTGGGTGACGCCGTCGTCGAGCACCACTCCCTTTCGCAGTCTGCGAACCGCAGCGGGCGACGGAACGCCGTCCACCTCCGCGAGATAGGTCTTGTCGACGCCGTGCCGGGGATGTGCGAGCAGATTCGCCAGTTCGCCGTCGTTGGTGAGAATAAGCAGGCCTTCGGTGTCGTAGTCGAGTCGTCCAACCGGAAAGACGCGCGGCTCCACGGGCACGAGATCCAACACTGTCGACCGTCCCTGCGGATCATCGGCACTCGTGATCACACCGCTCGGCTTGTTGAGCAGATAGCGAACGAGGCCGGCGGCGGCCGGCACCGGAACGCCATCGACGGCGATGCGGTCGGACGCGGGGTCGACCCGTCGGCCGAGTACCGCTTGCTCGTCGTTGACCGCGACGCGTCCCTCCGCGATGAGCACTTCGCAGGACCGGCGCGACCCGAATCCGGCCCGGGCCAGCACCCTTTGGAGCCGCTCACCGGCGGGCTCGCGCACCGGTGGATCCGCTATTCCTCGCCGGTCGCTTCGCTCGTCTCGCTCGGTTCGCTCAGATCGCTCGCGGCCGGCTCGGTCGGGAACCGCAGGCCGCGTTCGAGCGCCTCGACGACCTCGGGCGCGGGCACGAAGTCGGGAAGTGCCGGTAAGTTGGCGATCGAGTCGAGGCCAAGGCGCTCGAGGAACTCTCGGGTCGTCCCGAACAACACCGGTGTGCCGGGCCCAGGATCGTGGCCCACCTCTTCCACGTAGCCGCGCAGCAGAAGCGTGCGCAGCACCGCGTCGGCGTTCACCCCCCGGATCGCCGACATCTGGGCGCGTGAGACGGGCTGCTTGTAGGCGATGATCGCGAGCGTCTCGAGCGCGGCCTGCGACAGACGCGCCTGCTGCCCGACCAGCACGAACCGCTCCACGTAGGGCGCGAGATCCGGATGCGTCTGGTACCGGTACCCACCGGCGACACGGGCAAGTACGAACCCGCGCGGCTCGTACTCGGCGATCAGCTCGCGGCACGTCGTGTCGACGTCCGAGACGGGGATCTCGAGCAACTGTGCGAGTACGCCCGGCTCGACCGGCTCGGTCGCAGCCATGAGCACGGCTTCGATGGCCCGCTTGGCGTGCTCGCGGTCAGGTTCGATCATCGCTCCGCGGGCTCTCGCGGCGACGCGTTCTCCCAGTCGGCAAGTGACGCCGCGTCGAGGACACCGTCGTTCTCGATGCGCTGGACGAGCAGCGTGCCGAACCACTCCGACTGGTCGATGTCGACGTGGCCCTGCTTGTACAACTCGAGCACCGCCAGGAACCTGACGATGACATCCAGGCGCCGCTCCGACACGTCGGCAACCAGCTCGCGGAACGACATCGATCCATCGGCGGGGAGGATGCGGAGCACGATGTCGACGGCCTCGGCCACGCTGGCACGAATCGGAGCCACGTGGTCGGTGTTGACGATGGTCGCCGGCTCGGCGGTCAGACCGCGCACTGCGGCCGCCGCCAACCGCTCGGGGGTGATCGTCTCCAGCGGGTCGATCGTCAGCGATGCGAATGGCGCTTCCGGACCGGCGAGGCGGGGATGACTGCGCGCCGCGTCCCGCATCTGCGCCGCCAGCACCGTCGCCACGTCCTTGAACGTCTTGCACTCGAGCAGTCGGGCGAGCAGTAGATCGCGCTCCTCGAAGCGCAGCAGCTCCTCGTCCAGTTCGACATCCTCGGGCGTGGGCAGAAGCCGCCGCGCCTTGAGCTCGACGAGCGTCGCGGCGATGAGCAGGAACTCGGTGGCAACCTCGAGGTCGAGGCGCTCCATGCGTTCGAACTCGGCGAGGTACGCGTCGACGATCGGAAGCAGGGAGATCTCCCACAGGTCGACCTCTTCCTTCAGGATGAGGTGAAGGAGCAGGTCGAACGGGCCCTCGAAAGCGTCGGTTCTCACCTCGTACGCCACCAGGGCCACGGTAGCCTCGCAAACCATGCCCAGAGTGTTCTCCGGCATCCAACCAACGGGCGAGATGCACCTCGGGAACTACCTGGGCGCGGTACGCCGCTGGGCCGACGACCAGGATCGCCAGGAGTCGATCTTCTGCGTCGTCGACCTGCACGCGATGACAATCGCGTACGACGCGTCCGTGTTCGCCGAGCAGACCCGGCGCACCGCGATGCTTCTCATGGCGGCCGGACTCGACCCGGCGCGCTGCGTCCTCTTCGTCCAGAGCCAGGTCCCCGCGCACACGCAGCTGACGTGGATTCTGAACTGCGTGGCCACATTCGGCGAGCTACAGCGGATGACCCAGTTCAAGGAGAAGTCGGGCGGTCAGGAGTCGGTGAGTGCCGGTCTCTTCGACTACCCGGTGCTCATGGCCGCCGACATTCTGCTCTACGACACCGACGACGTTCCGGTAGGTGACGATCAGCGTCAGCACGTCGAGCTCACGCGCGACGTCGCCATCAGGTTCAACAGCCGGTTCGGTGACACCCTGGTGGTTCCCAAGGCCACAACCCCGACTGTCGGGGCGCGGGTAATGGACCTGCAGACGCCGACCGACAAGATGTCGAAGTCGGTCGATTCGCCCCAGGGAACCGTCCTCCTCCTCGACCCGCCCGCCGCAGTCACGAAGAAGTTCAAGTCGGCCGTGACCGACTCCGGCACCGACATCCGCTACGACCCGGCGGCCAAGCCCGGTGTCTCGAACCTCTTGGAGATCTTGGCCGCCGCCACCGACCGGCCGGTGCCCGATCTCGAAGCCGAGTACGACGGCTCGGGCTACGGAACGTTCAAGGGCGCGGTCGCGGACGCCGTCACCGAGCTGCTGCGCCCGCTGCAGGCGCGGTACGAGGACCTGGCGGGCGACCCCGCCGAAGTCGACCGGCTCCTCGCCGCGGGAGCGGCGAAGGCCTCGGCCATCGCCGACGACGTGATCGAACGCGTGCGCAAGGCGGTCGGACTCCTCCACTCCTCAGGTTGAAGCCTTGAGCCGGCGGTTCCTCTACGAGCGGGGCAGCGACGAGTTCTCGCGCGTCGTCACGTTCACCGACGGCGTCTTCGCAATCGCCATGACGCTCCTTGTCGTGCAGATCGAGATCCCGAAGGTCGATCCGAGCGACCTCGGCTCCGCGGTCTCCGACCAGACGCCGCTGATCGTCAGCTTCTTCCTCAGCTTCATCGTCATCGGTTACTACTGGATGGCCCACCACCGGTTCTTCGCGCTGCTCACACACGTCGAGCCGGGGTTGATGCTCATCAACCTCATCTACCTCTCGGCCATCGCGTTCCTGCCGTTCCCAACCGGACTCGTCGGCAGCTACGAGAGCAAGCCTCTCGCAGTCGTCATATACGCGGGTGCCTTGGGCGCGGCGAGCTTCCTCGAGGTCGCCATGATGACCCGGGCACGACACATCAGTGCGCTGAAGAAGAATCCCACCCCCGAGGCATTCCGGTTCGCCGTCTTCACGTCGCTGGCGCCGGTGGTGATCTTCGCGCTCTCGATCCCGATCGCCTTCTACAGCACCACCCTGGCGTTACTGTTCTGGATCGTCAATATGCCGGTCCAGTGGGCACTCGACCGGTGGTTGCGGCCTGCGAAGTTCGAGGAGTCGTTCCAGTAGCGGGGGTCGGGGGTCAGTCGTCGTCGGCCGCCCGCAGCGCGACCGCGACCGGCGCCGGCACCGCCGGG
>JBOGFL010000505.1:0-9472 GCA_050743285.1 Acidimicrobiia bacterium | reverse complement strand
GAACAAGACCGCACCAACGTCAGCCGACGCGAAGCTGCCCTGCACCGAGCGCTCGGCACCCGAGACATCATCGGTCAGGCCAAAGGCATCCTCATGGATTCGGTCGATCTTCCGAAGGGTCGGCATGGCGTCGCGCGTTGACCTGACGCGGCGCGTGACGGAACACGCAGCGACTGCGTAATGGTGCGTATGGCCTCTAGGTGCGCCCGAGTTTGGATTCGGCTTCGCGCGGCTCGACCAGTTGGCCTCTACCAGAGGGATTGGGCGATGGAGCCACCATGCAGCGTCTGCGGGTTGCAGCTTCCGAGCATCTCCACCATCGCGCCGAAGTCACTCCAGGACTCCTGGGATTGGCGCCAGTGATTCTCGATCCCCGCTGGCGACTCGTAGACCTCACTCAGGACGTAGCGAGTGTTGCCCGTGTTCTTGGAGCTCGGGTCGAGCGGGTTCTCCAGCTCGGGGCCCTTGGAGATGTCGTAACTCAGCAGCGCGTTCGAACCGTCGCGATCATGGGTCTTGGCCATCCACGAGCCATGACTCTCCACCAGTCGATCCACCTCGGACACCTTGTCGGGACTGGCGACCCACGTGATGAGTAATTGCGTCTTGCCCTTCTTCGCCACGATGCACTTCTCCTTGTTCTCGAGCCGACTAGTACAGGCTGTCAGTTCCTAGGGCGAGCAACAGACGGAGGCGCAAGGCGTCGACGACGGCCTGCGACCAACCCAGAGCGAACCCTACTCTGACGACGGGGACCATCGCCGAGAACATCCCGCGCGGTAACACCGTCCGACCAGCAGCTCACTTGGGGTTCGGCGCTCTCTCCATCCGCGGCAGAACGCTGGCCGCGCACCAGGACGCACCTCACAAACCGGGAGTAGTTCCGGGAGGAACCGATGGCGCGATGCGTCGGGAAGCATCACGCTGCGACGCGCCACCCCTCCCAGGGGTCCCGTGTACTTACGGTGTGTGTCGCCCTCCGACACCTCGAACGTCCGTCTTTGGCGTTCACTGCTGATCCTTTCCGCGCCGGTCTCCGTGCGCGCCGTTCACGACGCGGTCGCGAGGATCCGACCGACGTTCGCGTCCGAGAAGAACTCTGCGGGCGACGTCACGCCCGCGTTCACGCGCGCGAAGCCGTCCATCGCTTGCTGGTTACCGGCCATGGCAGCGAGCAGCTCCTGCATCTCCGGCGATGGCGGCTCCAGGGTCGCGAGCTCACTGGTGAACTCGTACATCGGGAGGACGTGCTCGTCACGCGTCGTCTGGTAGTCGCGCATCGCGTCGTCGAATGGGCGCGTCCCCGACAGCGCGTCATCCAATGAGTCCGCGCACAGCTCCGCGTCGCGGAACGCGTCGAGGATCCCCTGCGCAGTGATGAAGTCCTTGTTGTATCCCGCGTCTCCCACGAGCGCCCAGCCGGGCCCGAACGGCCGGCGGAAGTAGCCGGGCACCGATGTGCCGGCGAAGCGAGCCTCGCGCGTGGCGCCGCGCATCCGCTCGGCGAACTCGGGTGCCGTCGCGATCGCTGCGAGGTAGTTGCCCTCGATGTCGTGCTTGTTGGCTTCGCACTCCGCGAACGGCCAGCCCGCGATCACGAGCGTGAGCCCGTCGTTGGTCGGTACCGCCGCGAACCCCTGAGCGGGGCGCGCGTACTGCTCGAAGCGTCCGTGCATCGGGAGGTTGCTCCAGTAGGAGTAGTAGGCGCAGAGCAGCGGTGGCTTCTCGTGATACTGCTCGGGACCTACGGAGCGCGCGACGAGCGAGAAGCGGCCGTCCGCCCCTACTACCACGTCGGCGCGCTCGGTCACGGTCTGGCCGCCGCGCTCGTGCCCGCGAATGCCGACGACGCGGCCGTCTTGGAAGACGAGTTCCTCGACGGTGAACTCCTCGCGTACCTCCGCGCCAACTTCACGCGCAGCGTCGACGAGGAGCGCGTCGAGCACCGTTCGGCGCGGGCAATAGGCCACGGGCGCGGTGTCGTCGCCCGGTGCGCCAACGAGCGTGACCGCCCCGAAGTCGAAGACGTACGTGTCGATCGGCGGGCAGCCCGTCGCCACGAGCCGGTCGAGAACGCCCCAGCGTTGCAGTGCGGCCACACCAGGCGGATGGACGATGTGGGTCGAGAGCGTGTCGCTCGGGAACGCCGCACGGTCGACGACGAGTACTCGGTATCCCTTGCGCGCGAGCAGCATCGCGGTGGGCGATCCCGCACAACGCGCGCCCACGACAATCACGTCGTACCTGTCGGCCATGCGGGCCTCCTGTCTCATCGCCGGTCTGTCGCCGGATCAGGATGACGGAGTGCCCGCGGCGGCACATCGGGGAGTTCCCCTACGCGCCGCCTGGTTTCGCGACGCCGCCCGCGCGCTCGCGTACCGCGAACGCCGCGGCCTCGGCCCGATTGCGCAGCCCGAGTTTCGCAAGGACGTTGCCGACGTGGTGCTCCACCGTCTTACGGGAGATGTGGAGCCGCACCGCGATCTCGGGGTTGGAGAGCCCGACTCCCACCAGTTGCAGGACCTCCGTCTCCCGCTTCGTGAGCGCGCCGCTCCCGCGCGGTCCTTTGCGCAACGGCGCGCCGAGTGAGCGCAGGAGCTCGGCGGTGGCGTCGACGTGACGCGCGGCGTCGAGGCGCTCGAATGCGCGGAGTGCGGCGGTGGCTTCGGCGACCGCCACATCAGGCGCATCGGGGGTTGTCGCCCGCGCCATTGCGAGGTGCGCCGTGGCCAACTCCATGGGGAGTTGCGCCGCGGCGAAGCCCTCGAGTGCGTCGTGCAGACACGAACGCGCTCCCTCGTCACCGCTCGCGACGCAGACGAGACCACGCGCGAGTGCCGCGGCGGCACGGAGGTACGGGCCTCGCTGCGCGTCCGCGACCCTATGCAGGCGCTCGGCGGCGCCGGCCGCGGCGTGGAGGTCACCATCCTCCAGGCACGCCTCGACGAGCAGCGCGAGGAGCGGGCCGATCATCGTGGTCTCGCCCACGCGCGGCACGTCGTCGTCTGGTCCAGCCGTAGCTCGTTCGAGCACGTCGCGCGCCTGTACGACGTGGCCGCGTGCGAGGTGGAGTGCGGCGATCGTGCGTACCACGTCGGGATGCTGTTCGAGGCCGACCAGGAGCTCGGTCGCCTCGTCGAGCCTTCCCTGACGTACGCGCAGCTCGGCGAGGCGGATGATGGCGGCGTCCCGTCTCGGTGATTGGCCACGGTCGAAGTGATGAGTAGCCGCGAGCAACTCTGCCTCCGCCTCCGGCCAACGTCCGGCCGCGGTGAGGATTCCGCCGTAGTGCGCGCGGCAGGAAGCGGCAACGACGTTGCGTTGCGCCATCAGCGATTCGCTCGCGCGCATCCACTGGTCGGCGCGCGCGACATCGTTAACCTGCTCGCACGCCCAGAAGAAGATGCAGAACATTGAGTCGACGCTCGCGACGTCGCTGATCTCGCCCGCGCATGCTCCCGCCAGTGCCTCGTCGAGATGGAGGAGACCCTGATCGACCCGGTCCGTCATCACGTACAGCGCGCCCAGCCATGCGAGCGCGTCGAGCTCGAGGTCGGTGTCACCGAGCCGGCGGCCGGTCGCGATCGCGTCGCGGAGCAGCGCCTCGCGCACGCCGACCTCGTGCGCCGACTGGGCCCGGGTCACCAGCGCCCATCCGTATGCGGACGAGTCGTCTCCCGCGCCCTCGAACATCGTGAGGGCACGCGCGAACCATCCGCTCTCGACCGCCCAGTCGCCGAGCACGTTGCCCCTGATCCACGCGACGAAGCGCGCCGCGAACCCGGCGGCGCGGTCGTTGCCGGTTCGGCGGTAGGCGGCGTAGGCACGCTCGAAGAGCGCAGCAGCCTCGCGGTACTCGCACTCGAGATAGCGCGCGAGCGCGAGCCCATCCAGAACCTCGCCCGACTCGTCCTCGATGAGTGCCACTTCGAACGACCGGCGGGCCGCCGCGACATCACCCTCACGCAGCGCTGCCCACCCCTCCTCGATCAGCAGCGACGTCACGCAACGATGATGGCATCTCGACGACACCTCAGACCCACGCGCCGCCCCGCTGATGCAGATTCCGCTCGACTGGGCCGAGCAGCAGTTCCGCGCCACGGGGCGACGCGACGCACACGATCTGGCGGTCGAGCTGGTTGCCTCCTACCAAGGCAGCGCTGTCCTCACCAGCGCACTCGGGCAACCAGAGCTCATGGCCCGCCATCCCGACGCCTCCAAAGATGGATCGAGGAACTCCATGCCTGACCGAGCCGTGTTGTCTACGAAGCTGGCGAACGGCTCGTGGGTCGAGTTCGGCCAGTAGGGAAAGCCAGTCCTCCTACTGGTGCACCCGGATCAAGACCGCGTCCTGACGTTCGATAAGCGCATTCAGGTGCTCCGTCATCTCCAGCCGCGCCATAACAACATCGACGTCAGCGCGCCGCGCACATAGCCGGCGTACGGCTACCTCACGCGCCGAGTGTCGTCGCACCCATCGAGTATGAGTTCACACACTCTTGGGTTCGGGCTCGAGACCGAGCCACGGTGTCGTCCGGGCTCTTTGTCCCGGCTGCAGAACCGCGCGTCAGGAGCGCGCGTTCGGTGCACGTACCCGGAAGTATCGAGTGACTCGGCGGTGCCTATAGAGAAACAGCTGATGCAGCAGACGACGAAGCAACCTGTTGGGTCCAGGAAGGAACGACAATGGGTCGCGCAGCTCAAAGGCCACGCGATCTCGAAGCTCGCAGCCATCGGCGTTGGGTGTGACTGTCCGTTCATGCTCCCAGCGACGCATGCTCAGCATGGAGGAGCGTTCAAGAAATCGCCGGCGGGGTTCGAGCTCGGCAATCCCGATGTCGTCGTAGTCGAAGGGGACGATGCCCCAGAGCAGGAGCCAGCTGCGTCCGAGATGTGATCCGGGGATCACATCGGCGATCGTCTTTCCCCGCATGGCAGCCGGAATCGTCATGCGCATGAACGGCATCAATTCGTAGTTGATCCCGGCCGGCGTGGTCACGCGCCCCCACACCTCCTCCGGTCGAGCCGAGATCGTTGTTCGCACCTCAAGGCGCTGCATGACGAAAGTGATGTTACAAGCGCCGCGCTCCGCTCCGCCGACAAGCTCGACCGCGATTGCCCGAGCCGAAGTTGCACGCCGGAGGTGCGCGAGCGCACCGCTGACTTGTACGACGAGCTCACGCCTCAGGAAGCGCACGTCGCGCGGCTCGCCGCTAAGGGTCGCACGAACCGGGAGATCGGCGCACAACTCTTCATCGGTCCTTGCGCCATCGAGCAACCGGCGCGCTCAGAGGCGGATACCGTCGAAGGCTGCATGGCCATCGACACAGACCGGAAGCCAATCCTGCTCACCGTCGACGACGACCCGGGTGTGTCGCGCGCCGTCGCTCGGGATCTTCGCCGACAATACGGCGAGGCCTACCGCGTCGTGCGGACGGAGTCCGGTCCGCAGGCCCTGGAGACGTTGCGGGAGCTGAAGCTGCGCGGCGACCTCGTCGCCGTGCTGCTCGCAGATCATCGCATGCCCGAGATGAGCGGCCTCGAGTTCCTCGAGGCAGCAATGGACCTGTTTCCCCTTGCTCGACGCGCGCTGCTCACCGCCTACGCCGACACCGACGCTGCTATCGAGGCGATCAACGTCGTCGATCTCGATCACTACTTGCTGAAGCCGTGGGATCCGCCCGAGGAGAAGCTGTACCCCGTCGTCGACGCCCTCATCGAACTGTGGCTCGGTAGCGACGAGCACCCCGTCACCGAGACCCGGGTTGTCGGCCACCGGTGGTCCGCGCGCTCGTTCGAGGTTCGCGACTTCCTTGCGCGCAACTCCGTGCCGTACCGCTGGCACTCGAGTGAGGAGCCGGAGGGTCAACGGCTGCTCGACGCCGCCGGGGTTGAGCTCACCAGGATCCCGTTGGTGGTGACGTCCGAGGGCGAGTACCTCGTCGCTCCGAGCATGGGCGAGCTGGCAGCCAAGGTGGGGCTGTCGACGACACCGACCACCGACTTCTACGACGTGGTGATCGTTGGTGGTGGGCCGGCCGGCCTCGGCGCGGCGGTGTACGCCGCGTCGGAGGGTCTCCGCACCGTGCTCGTCGAGCGGCAGGCGACCGGAGGGCAAGCGGGCCAGAGTTCACGCATCGAGAACTATCTCGGCTTTCCCGACGGCGTCACCGGCACCCAGCTCACCGACCGGGCCCGTCGGCAGGCCCACAAGTTCGGTGCTGAGATCCTGACCACCCGCGACGTGGTCGGCCTCGACGTGCGCGCGTCGTCGCGGGCAGTTCGATTCGCCGACGGTGGCAAAGTCGTTGCCCACGCGGTGCTGCTCGCCACCGGGATCGCTTACCGCAAGCTCGGCATGCCCGGCGTGGACGCGCTGACGGGCCGCGGCCTGTTCTACGGGTCGGCGGCGACCGAAGCACCCGCTTGCGGCGGCGAGGACGTCTACATCGTCGGCGCCGGCAACTCGGCGGGCCAGGCGGCGGTGTTCTTGTCGCGGCACGCCCGGCGCGTGACACTGCTCGCGCGAGCGGACAGCCTCGAGCACTCGATGTCGTATTACCTCATTCGCCAGATCGACGAGATTCCCAACGTGGACGTGCGATGCACCACCGAACTGATCGCGGTGCACGGTGACGATCACCTCGAGCAGCTCACGCTGTGCGACACCCGTGCCGGAACGCAGGAGACGGTGCGTGCCGGCTACCTCTTCGTGTTCATCGGCGCAGAGCCACGAACGGAGTGGCTCGAGGGCCACGTCGCGCGTGACCCGAGGGGATTCGTGCTCACGGGTCCAGATCTTCTTCGTGACGGGCAGCGGCCGCGGGGCTGGAACCTCGACCGCGACCCATATTACCTCGAGGCCAGCGCGCCGGGCGTGTTCGCGGCGGGCGACGTGAGAGCCAACTCGATCAAGCGGGTCGCGTCCGCGGTCGGAGAGGGGGCCATGGCGATCCAGCTCCTCCACGCGTACCTGGAGCACCAATGACCGAACCCGAGCGTTTGCAACTCGAGCAGTTACGGACGCTGTTCTTGTTCGAGGACCTGAGCGACGAGCAGCTCGCCTGGCTCGCCGAGCGCGGTCGCGTCGTGTCGTACCCGGCCGGTGCCACGATTCATGCCGAAGGCGCACCCGCCTCCAGCTTCTTCGTGTTGCTCTCCGGGATGCTCGCGATGTCAAGCAGCGTACAGGGCGGCGAGATCGAGCTGTTCCGGTCCGACTACTACGGCTCCTACACCGGCGCGTTCGACGCCCCTCTAGCCGACCGCGGGGTTCCGCAGTTGTACCCGGGTACGGCGCGGGCCGTCACCGACTGCCGGTTGTTCGAGCTGCCCGCTGCCGACTTCGGCCACGCGGTGAAGGAGTGGTTCCCAATGGCCGCCCACTTGCTGGCGGGAAGCCAAATCCAGGGCCGCGCCGCCAACGACACGGTCGCCCGGCACGAACGTCTGGTCGCACTCGGATCGGTGACCGCAGGCCTCACGCACGAACTCAACAATCCGGTGGCTGCAGTGCTACGCGCCAGCTCGAGGCTGCGAGACATGCTCGCCGAGATGCGGGAAAAGGTCGGCATACTGGTTCGCAGCCAGCTGCCCGCCGGCCAGCTCGAAGCGATCGCTGACTTGGCGGGACGCGCGCTCGATCGCCGCCGGGACGCGCCGATCCTCTCACCGCTGGAGGCGTCCGATCGCGAGGAGCAGCTCGCCGACTGGCTCGAGGACCACGGCGTGACCGGTGCTTCGGACATCGCAGCGACGTTGGTCGCCGCCGGTGTCGAACTGAGTTGGCTCGAGAGCTTCGCGAAGGCGTTGCCGCCGCCGCACCTGGGCGTAGGCCTGTCCTATCCCGTGCGCGCCCTGGACTCCGACAGCCTGCTCGACGAGATCACGGAGGCCGTCGGGCGCATCTCGGCGCTACTCGCTTCGGCCAAGCAGTACACGCAGATGGACCGCGCTCCGCTCCAGTCGTTCGACGTGCACGAAGGCCTGGACGCCACCTTGACGATGCTCGCGCACAAGCTCGGCGACGACATCGTGGTCGTCCGCGACTACGACCGAAGCCTCCAGAAGATCACCGCCTTCCCGGGGGAGCTGAATCAGGTCTGGACGAACCTCATCGACAACGCCCTCGATGCGATGACAGGCCACGGCCAGCTCACGATCCGCACCCGTCCTGACGGCGCCGATCGTCTGATGGTCGAGATCGGCGATACGGGACCCGGAGTGCCCGACGACGTCCGCGGCCGCGTCTTCGAACCCTTCTTCACCACCAAGGAGGTTGGCAGAGGTACGGGCCTCGGCCTCGACATCGCGTGGAGGATCATCGTTGGGCGGCACGGGGGCACGATCCGATTGGAGTCGGCGCCGGGGGATACTCGGTTCCAGGTCGTCGTACCGAAAGCTCGAGTTGACCCGCAGCCCGGCTGACGTCTGCTCACTGCCGCGCCGATCGGTGGCAGCGCGGTAGAAGCCGTCATGTGGTGCGTCGCGATCGCCGCCGCGAAGGATGGCCGCGCATCGATCGGTGTGTCGCGTGACGATGGTGCCGGCGCTTGAGTAGCGCACGATGAGCGAAACTGGCGCGTACTGTCATGGTCGCCATGGAAGCCCCGGATCGAGCAGAGCGTGTCGCCTTGGTCGCGGGCGCAACCCGTGGCGCAGGCCGCGCGATCGCGGTCGAGTTCGCGCGAGCCGGTTTCCATGTGTACGCCACCGGCCGCAGCAGCCGCGCAGGGGGACGGTCTGAGATCGGGCGACCTGAGACGATCGAAGACACCGGAGACCTGATGATCGCCACCGGCGGGCAAGGTACGGCGCTCGTGGTCGATCATGAAGACCCGAGCGCGGTAACACAACTCATCGGGCAGATCGACGCGGAACGCGGCCGGCTCGATGTACTCGTCAACGACATTTTCGGGGGTGACCGATACGCAGAGTGGGACAGGCCGTTCTGGGAACACGACCTCGCCGCCGGTCTTCGGATGCTGCGAATGGGTGTGGACACGCACATCATCACTGCTCACACTGCGCTGCCGCTCTTGTTGCGCAGCCGCCGCGGTCTGCTCGTCGAGATGAACGACGGCACGCCACACGTCAATGCGCGGTACCGCGAGCGCGTCGGATTCTTCTACGACCTCATGAAGGCGAACGTCGACCGGATCGTCCTCGCGCTGACCCATGAGCTGCACGGTCAGCCAGTGACCGCACTCGGAGTCACTCCCGGCTGGCTGCGTTCTGAGGCCATGCTCGAGGGCTATGGGGTCACCGAGGAGACCTGGCGCGATGCGCTCGCGGAGGCGCCCGGGTTTGGCATCTCGGAGACGCCGACATACGTCGCACGGGGTGTCGCCGCCCTCGCCCAAGACCCCGACGTCGCGCGGTTCGGAGGGCAGGTGCTCACCTCCCGTCAACTGGCGGGCCGATACGAAGTGACGGACGTCGACGGCTCGCGGCCCGACGGGTGGGGCTACAT
>JBOGFL010000504.1:0-1826 GCA_050743285.1 Acidimicrobiia bacterium | reverse complement strand
TGTACGGCCGGGTGGTGAACACCTCATCGGAGGCGGGGCTGCTCGGGAGCCCGGGCCAGCCGAACTACTCGGCGGCGAAGGCGGCCATCGCCGAGCTGAGCCTCGTCGTCGCGCACAGCTTGATCCGGTACGGGGTCACGTCCAATGCGATCGCGCCGCGTGCACGCACGCGGATGACCGAGGACATGGAGGGATTCGACAGCACCGAGGGCGCCTTCCAGGTCTTCGCCCCCGAGAACGTGTCGCCGCTGGTGGCGTTCCTGTCGTCGCCGGCTGCGGGCGGGATCACCGGCCAGCTGTTCATCGTGTGGGGGAAGCAGATCCAGGCCATCTCGGGCCCGACGCCGGAGCACGTGTTCGACAGCGCCGGGCCCTGGACGCCCACCGCGGTGGAGAGCGCACTGGCGCCGTACTTCGCCGACGGTGACCACCCCGGCTGGCGTCTGCACTGAAAGGGCGTCCGATGGAGACCACGCCTTTCCGCATCGACGTGCCCGACACGGTGCTCGACGACCTCGAGGCGCGGCTCGCCAACACGCGCTACTCGGCGGCGGTCGACGGGGCCGGGTGGGACTACGGCACCGACCGCGTCTACCTCGAGGAGCTCTGCGGCTACTGGCGGGACGACTACGACTGGCGCCGCCACGAGGCCTCGCTCAACGCGTTCGAGCAGTTCACCACCGACATCGACGGCGAGCGCGTCCACTTCCTGCACGTGCGCTCACCGGTCGACAGTGCCTTCCCGTTGCTTCTCACCCACGGGTGGCCGGGCTCGGTCGCCGAGTTCCTGAAGGTGCTCGGCCCGCTCACCGACCCCCTCGCCCACGGTGGCGACGCCGCCGACGCGTTCCACGTGGTCGCGCCGTCGCTCCCCGGCTACGGCTTCTCGGGCCCGACGCACCGGAAGGGCTGGGACTCGCGCCGGGTCGCGGCGGCGTGGGCGCAGTTGATGGCCGGGCTCGGGTACGAGCGGTACGGCGCCCAGGGCGGCGACTGGGGTGCGCTGGTGTCGACCCAGCTCGCGCTGCTCGACCCCGACCGCTGCCGCGGCCTGCACCTGAACATGGTGGTGGCGGGCCCGCCGCCGGGTGACGACATGAGCGGTCTCAGCGCAGGCGACCAGCGAGGACTGGCCGACATGGCGTACTACATGGAGCACGAGTCGGGATACGCCAAGATCCAGCAGACCCGGCCGCAGTCGGTCGGTTACGGCCTCGACGACTCGCCCGCCGGTCTGGCCGCGTGGATCGTCGAGAAGTTTCGGAGTTGGAGCGACTGCGGCGGTGACGTCGAGCGCAGCTTCACCAAGGACGAGCTGCTCACCAACGTGATGCTCTACTGGGTGACCAACACCGCGGCGTCGTCAGCCCGCCTGTACTACGAGACGACGAAGAGCGGTCGGTTCGGCCCCGGCAACGAGAGGGTCACGGTTCCGACGGCGTGCGCGGTCTTTCCCCGCGAGCTCTTCCGTCCGCCGCGGGCCTGGGCCGAACGCTCGTTCAACCTGAAGCGCTGGACCGAGATGCCCCGGGGCGGCCACTTCGCCGCCATGGAAGAACCCGAGCTCCTCGTCGACGACGTTCGCGCGTTCTTCCGCGAGGTGCGCTAGCCGTAGTTCCTAGGCACGTTGGTCAGCCGACGGCGACGCCTTCGAAGACGGCGACCTTGACGCCTCGGCGCGCGAGCTCGGCGAGGAACGCGGGCGCGTCGGCGAGCGCTCCCAGTCCCGCGACGCCGGGGCGCGGACTGACGAGCGGCAGGGCACCGGCGAGACCGGCGGCGGTCTGCGCGAGGACGGTGCCGGCCGCGACCGCCGTGTGCTCGAC
>JBOGFL010000503.1:0-11985 GCA_050743285.1 Acidimicrobiia bacterium | reverse complement strand
GTATCCATGCGTGACATCGTAACTCATGAAAGGAGCCGAAATTCATGAAAATACGCATGCCCACTCGGCCCGTCGTCCACAGCGACGCCGTTGTTCATCCGTGACCGCGAGACGCGCCGAGGAGCTGCGTTCTACTCGGCGCGGCCGAGGAGGACCTGGCCCGGACGGCACTCGCGTCGCAGTTCCTCCTGCTCCCCGGCAACCAGGGAGGGGAAGCGCGCCGCCGGAAGCCCTCTCACGAGCGCGGCGGCGCGCTCGACGAACGCCGGATCCGATGGGAGGTGGAAGTGATTCCCGATCCGCTCGAGCGTCGGTCGAGGCTGGGTGACGAGATCCTCGAAGCGCACCTCGAGGTACTGGTCGCGGTCGAGGGAGCCAAGCGCGCGGAACCCGTGCAGGATCTGGTCGCTCCAGTACCGGCCCACGACCCATACCGGCGGAGGGGTCTCGAGTACGTGCCGGACCGCGGTTTCCTCGTCGGTGTCGGGGAACAGGCCGAAGATCACGGCCATGCCGAGGCGGAAGAACGGGTACGCCCGCATCGACAGCGCCGCCTCGTGCCCGTCGCGGTGGATGTGGACGAAGCGCGCCCGGGGGAAGCAGTCGACGAGGTCGGCGAGGTAGTCGATCGACGCGCCCGACCGCTCGATCCAGATCGAACCGCCGGCGTATCGAGCGAGCCAGGCGAAGAGCGCGCGGTAATGGTCGGCCATCGGCTGGGCCGGGAGCGATCGAGCGTAGGAGACGAGGTCGTCGAAGAGCGTGTCGGGATCGTCGGCGAGCCGAGGGAGTGCGCTGAGCAACGGAGCCGGCAACGGGCCACCGACCTCGTAGCGAGCTTGGGGCGTCCCGAACGGGTATTGCACTTCGGGAGCTGCGTAGCCGCGGGCGAGAACCTCGTTGACGACCCGCTGTTCCATCCCGAGGAGATGGGCGACGCTACCGCCGGCGATCGCGCCGGCCCGAAACCGGCGGCCCGGGTCGAGCTCGGCGAGGAACTCGTTGATGGTCACGACGTCGCGGTGCTGCGACAGCATCGTCGAGAGCAGCGTGGATCCGCAGCGTCCGGTGCCGACGACGAAGCGTTCCAAGGATCGTCCTCCCGCCGACGGATGCCTGCGACGTGCCGCGATCAGCGGCGATAGCGGCGCTGCACGGCGAGCCGGCGGCGGCGGAGTGACTCGCGCCGTTCGTCGGCGCCGACACGCGTGGTGCCCGGTAGAAGCTCGCGGTCGAGCTCGGACCTCGGAACGCTGCGATAGCGGATCGTCGGCACCGAATCGGCCATCACGAAGCGAACGGCGATGACCCCTTGACGGTGCCCCCCCGGGTCGAGCCAGTTGGCCACGCCCGGGTCGTCGTGGCAGATCACGGCCACGAAGCGACCATCGACGAGCGCTGACTGCACGGAGTTGAGCGAGCTCTGACGGTGGTCGAAGTCGATGCTCTGCAAGAACCGGTCGCACAGCGAGATCTCCCAGACCACGCACTCGGGAGGCTCGAACTCGAGGATGACGGCGGTGTCGGCTTCGCAGCGGAACGAGCCCATCCCGTACGCCTGTCCCCGCAGCCCGGCGGCCTCGGCCGGGGGCAGGAACGGATGGATGTCGCCCGGTTCGTTCGCGAGGACGCCGCCGGCGAAGTCGGCCCAGAAGCGGCTGCCGGTATCGAGCCAGGTCATCAGGAGGTCGAAGTGCGAGGCGATTCGGCCGGTCGCGAGAGGCGCGGGCGGCGAGCCGCCGCCGACGCGCTCGATGAGGAGGACCGCCGGCTCTTCGTGCTCCCAGTCGGCGAAGAACTCCCGCACGAGCAGGAAGCTGGCCCGCTGGTCGAGCAGCATCCAGTTGCCGTCGTGGGGCTCGGGGCTGAGGATCAGCTCGAAGGTCCCGTCGTCGGCCACGACGAGCTCGGTGCCCTCCAGCTCGGAGATCGTCTTCCAGTCGCCGGGGGCGCCGTCGGAATGGTGCCCGCTCGTGAGCTGGAACTCGAGTTGGCAGGCCGATCCCCGCGTCCCGGTGATCCGGTAGGTCGCACCGGGACGCAGCCGGCAGTAGGAGTAGTTGCAGTCGGGGTTGTCGAGGCCCCAGCTCATGCGGTTCTCGATGTTGGCGCCGAGCTCGGGGTTCTCGGTGTCGTCGAGCTCGACGCACACCCGAATGCCGGCGGCGAGGAAGCGCAGCAGGTGGCGCGCGCCCTCCGCCCGCACCACCGGGTCGTCGGGTACGCCGTCGCCCCATACCAGGTCGCGCAGGCCCGAAATCCGGTCGACGAGCTGGTCCCAGATCTCGCCGGACAGCACACGGCGGTCCTGATCGGTCTCGGCCATCCACGCCCCCATCGACGCGCCGCGGTGACACTAGTTCGGTGGATCGCCGCAGGCCGGCCTGTCGGGACGGGAGCCGGGAGGATGTCGCGTGATCTCGTAGCCGACATCTTCTGCAACACCCTGAGGATTCGACTACGAAATAGCGTCCCGTCGAACCTCTGTCCGATCGCCAGATCGTCGGACTCGGCCGCACCGCTGACCCGGGTATCTCGGATCTGCTGTCACGCTCGTCATCCCCGGTGTCTCTACTGTTCAGAGCGGCGACGGTCGTCGCTCGCTGCAGGACCGCGATGTCGAGCACTCCAACGCCCAGGACGACGGCAACGATCCACCCGTGGTCGTCAGCTCGACGATGGCCGGTCCTTCTCGTTCATCGGTCACATTCCTCCCCTCTGGCGTGTCATGGCATTGACCAACCGGATTGACAGGATGTGACACAGGAGGAACGTCATGAGCACGACCGAGCTGCAAGCACAGCTGGACGGCAGCTGCACGCCCGACGGCGGATGCGCCGTCGACACCGACGGAGCCCGCATGGGTCACCCGGCCACGATCGTCCCCAGCGCCATGGAAGCGCTGCAGGCAGTCGGCGCCGCGGTCGCCGCCACGGGCCTGCCGGAGCTGACCGTCGACCTCGTGAACATGCGGGTGAGCCAGATCAACGGCTGCGGCGTCTGCCTGCTCGGCGATCTACGCGCGGCCAAGAAGCATGGTGAGACCGACGAGCGGCTCGCCGTCGTCGCCGGCTGGCGGGAAGCGCCCTTCTTCACCAGCGCCGAGCGCGCCGCGTTGGCGCTGGCCGAAGCCGCCACCCGCCTCAGTGACCGCCCCGACCCTGTGCCCGACGCGATCTGGCACGAGGCCGCTCGCCACTACGACGACGAATCGCTCGCAGCGCTCGTGGTCGCCATCGCCAACATCAACCTCTGGAACCGTCTGAACGTGGCCACCCGACAGGTGGCCGGCGCCTCCCAGTGGTGATCCATCGCTGCTCACCGCGAGATCCGTTCCTGCCCGCGAGCTGGTGAGCATGGCGAGCGTCGCCGACGTCCTCCAGCAAGAGGGTGACGGCGCGATTCGCCGCGTTCCTCGATGCAGGGCTCGGCGACATCGCCACGACGATGGAGGAGGCGGAATACCGCATCCTGTGCGACGAGGTGCGAATCGGTTGCACCTGCGGGATGCTGCTGTGCATCCGTCGCCCGCAGCGCGCCGCGTACCGCCTCACCGATGTCGGAGGGGCCGAGATCCCCGGAGTGCCGAGCCCGGCCGACCCTCTTTGACCTTCCTCGTCCCGGAGGTCCGGTAAACCGCGGCTGCAGCAAGTGCCCAGCGAACCCGGTGGATCCACTGGGCCGAGGCCACTCAGTCGCGCAGGGTGTAGCGGGTCATCGCCATGGTGTCTGCGTCGATGAGCGCCATGAAGTCCGCGGTGGCGGAGGCTTGCATGAACGTGGCCATGGATGCCTCGGCCGAGGCGGCGTCGGCCCAGTGCACGACGACGATGCGCTGACCGTCGTCGGTGCTGCCGATCTGGCGGCTGAGGAAACCGGGCTGCTGGGCGACGTGCGTGCGCTCGACGGCCTCGTCCGCTGCAAAGTAGGCGGACTCGGACACGTCGGGTCGGAGGCGGAACGTCGCAGTCTCCAGGACAGTCATGCATAGCTCCCTATGGTCGGGGCGTCGCGTGAGCCGACGACGACCCTGGGTTCAGAACTTGCCGCTGTTGCGGGCCTGTTCGGGGGTGGGGATGGGTTCCATGTTGTCCCAATGCTCGACGATGAGGCCGTCGTCGAGACGGAAGATGTCGAACACCGCCAGTTGCTGCCCGCCGAGGGCGACGCGGCTGTAGGACACCACGAAGTTGCCCTGCCCGACGAGCTTGAAGACCTCCTCGTAGACCATCGATTGGCCGCGTTCGGCGAGTTGGCCCAGGAAGGTCTGGAGGCCTGCGATGCCGTCGCCGACCTCGGGGTTGTGCTGCACGTAGCTGTCGGCGGAGATGAAGTCGGTGATCCGCTCGCCGTGGCCCTTCTGGAGGACCTCGCTGAGGAACTCGCGTATGAGAGCCTTGTTCTGTTCGGTCTTGTGCGGGTCGGTGATCTGGGTGGGTCCGTCGATCTGGGTGTGGCCGGAGACGGTCGTGGCGACCCACGGCGAGATGACGTCCCAGTGTTCGACGATGCGGCCGTGCTCGTCGGTGTCGAACAGGTCGGTGGTCACCCACTTGGACTGTCCACCGTTGAGGGATTGATAGACGTGGAGGAACACGTACTGGCCGTCTTCGATGGCCCGCACGATCTGGATGTCGCGATCGGGGTTGCGTTCGATGAACGGCTCGAAGAACTCGATGAATCCCTCCGCCCCGTCGGCGACGCCGGTGGAGTGCTGGGTGTACCGGTCGCCGGTGTACTTGCGCACGGCTTCTCGGACGTTGCCGTCGCGGATGCCCTCGAGGTAGAGCGCCTTCGCGTTGTCGATCCTGGTGCTCATACTGCCTCCTGCTTCGTGGTCATGTTCTCGCCCTCGCCGGAAAAGATTCGTTCGACATCCGCGCCGGGGTCGGCTTTCAGCGCCCAACGCGGCGGCGATCTTGTCCGGGTCGAACGGGCCGCCCGGTTCGACGGTCCCGGCGATGATCAACGTCCTTACCCGCACCCCGCTCGGCGCGAGGTCCGCGGCCAGCAGACGCGCGACGGTCCGCAGGGCGGCTTTGCCGAGGGACAGCACCCCTATGGCGGTGTTGGGCCGAGATCCGGGAGAGGACCGTTGTGGATGCTCACGCCGTCGCCTGGCCCCAGTCAGGCCAGGTCCTCGGACGATTTGGCGCCGCGGCTTCGCAGCAACGCGACGAGGTCCTGCGAGTTGCTCCGGGCGGCGGCATCCAAAGGCGTCAGGTCGTCCCAACCGACCCAGTTGAGGTCAGCGCCCCGCTCCAGCAAGTACTCGGCGGTGCGGCGTTGGCCCCCGTGGCACGCGCTCCAGAACGCTCGCGTGATCTCGTCCGGTTCCGGAGGCGTCGCTGTGGCGAAGACCGCTCGCACCCGGTCGATGAGTCCGAGCGCGGCTGCATCCTTGAGTCGTGTGCGGGCACCTCGCTCAACGAGGCGATGAGCAGCCGCCCAGTTCGCGAACCCGCAGGCGTCGGCGAGGGGGCTGCCGCCGCCGAGGACTGCGCCGGGCGCTTCGATGTCAGCTCCAGCATCAATGAGCGCGTCGAGGACCGCCACGTCGTTGCTGCTCGCGGCCCAATGCAGCGGAGTCTCGGGGGCAGGATCGCCGACCCAGCGAGCGTTGACGTCGGCGCCGGCCTGCACGAGTCGCGCCACGACGGCGGGACCATTGGGGAAATGACCGGGCCAATCAGTCGCGGCGTGCAGCAATGTCCGCGAGCAGTCCTGGTCGCCGATACGGGCCTTTGCAACCTCTGGGTGCGTCGAGAGCAGCCGATCCAGCGCGTCAAAGTCGCCGGCCTGCACTGCGGCCGTCGCCTCGAGCGCGAGCGGATCGTCGGCGGTGATCAACACGACCGCCCGCTCGTCACCCTCTCGCCCATGACGACGCCCCGCATTGCTGTTCATCCGGCACAGGGCTACGTCGGCTGCGACCGGTCCTCAGCGAGCAGATCGTCGATGGTGCGGATCACCTGCTCGTTGAGCACCCCGGGGAGCATGCCGCCGTCCATCTCGATGGTCGTGCCGTTGATGTAGTCGGCTTGCCCGGAGCAGAGAAACACGCAGGCGGCGCCGACCTCGTCGGGCGTTCCGGCTCGGCCGAGGGGCACTTTCTTGAAGTACTCGGCCCCTTTCGAGTCGTCTCCGACTTGGACGAACGCCTGGAACGTCTCGGTCATCGTCGGGCCGAGGGCCAGGCAGTTCACGCGCACCTTTGGGCCCCACTCTTCAGCGAGCGAGCGAGTCAGGTGGTTGAGGCCCGCCTTCGCGGCACCGTACGACACCAGGGTCGGTGCTCCCGCGGGATGGGAGACGCTGCTCGAGATGTTGATGATCGAACCCGCGCCGTCCTGTGCGGCCATCGCTCGGTAGGCGCGGATGGCGAACCACAGCGGGCTGATGAGGTTGGCTTGGATTGCGAAGGCATGGAACAGGGCGGTGCGCTCGAACTGGTTCCCGCTGGCCGGCGCGCCCATCAATGTCGCGAGCAGCTCGGGGACGTCCTCGGCGTGCGGGACCGGTACGCCCCCGCCGGCGTTGTTGACGAGGATGTCGAGGCGGCCGAAATGGTCGACGACCCGGTCGACGAACTCGTCGATCTGGGTGTGGTCCGCCTGATCGCATACCCATTGCACGGACCGCGCACCGGCATCGGCGATGCCCTTCGCGGCGGGAAGCGCGTCCATCGGCCGGCGCGAGCATCCGGCGACGGCGGCGCCCTCCCCGAGGAGGCGGCGCGCGATGCCAACGCCGACACCCCGGCTGGTTCCGGTGACGATCGCGACCTTGCCGTCGAGCTGTCCCATAGGCGCGGTGACGCTACCGCGACGGAATCCGCCGTGCCCCCCGCCGTGTAACTTGCGTCGGCGTGATCGCGCTCAGGAGTCGTGGGTGATGGAAGCGCCGAGCGGTCGCTACGCCGAGATGGCGGAGCGAGAGCTCACGACGACCGACCCCTACCCGGAGTGGGCGGTTGGCCGCGCGGCCGGCGTCGAGGTCGTCGACGACGGTGGCGGTGGCCGTCACGTCAGCATCTTTTGTCGATCCGACACCGAATACGTACTTCGCCGCTCAGACGTTTTCTCGAGCCGACAGTTGCAGGCGAGCATCGGCACGTTCATGGGTCCCGTCATGCTCGGGATGGACGGCGATCAGCACACCACGTACCGGAAACTCGTGTCGCCCGCGTTTCGCGCCTCGGCCTTGGCGCGCTGGGAAGAGCAACTCCTTCTGCCTATCCTCAACGATCTGCTCGACGGCCTCGCTCCGCGCGGTCGGGCCGAGATCGTCGGCGACCTGACCTCGAAGTACGCGACCCGCGTCATTGCCGGCGTCATGGGCGTGCCGGCCGAAGATGCCGAACAGATCCACCGCTGGGCGATCGAGATCACCGCCGGCCCATTCTCTCCGGACGTCGGCCATGCCGCGGCGGCGGCGATGCGTGAATACCTCCGACCGCTCGTCGAGGAAAGGAAACGGCGGCCTCGCGATGACCTCCTCAGTGACATCGTTCACGCCGCCGTCGGCGGCGCCCGCCTCGACGACGAGCACATCTACGGGTTCCTCCGGCTCCTGATGCCGGCCGGCGCCGAGACGACCTACCGGATGTTGGGGATCACGCTGCTGGTCCTGTTGCAACGTCCCGATTGGGTCGCCCGCGTACGCGCTGATCGCTCACTCATCCCGCGGGTCGTCGAGGAGACGCTGCGCTGGGACAGCTCTGCTCCTCTGGCAGAACGCGTCGCCGTCGAGGACACCGAGATCGCGGGATGCCCGGTGCCGGCAGGGACCCGAGTGTCGCTGACGATGGCGTCCGCGAACCGCGACGAGACCGTCTACGACCGCGCCGACGAATGGGACCCGGGGCGCGAGGTGAACCCTCCCCACATCGCGTTCGGCGTCGGGAGGCATCTCTGTCTGGGGATGCACCTCGCCCGCTTGGAGCTGCGAGTCGGCCTCAACGCCATCCTGGACCGCCTCGCCAACCTGCGACTCGACCCCGATGAGCCGGATCCCGTCGTCCGTGGCGTCGCCTTCCGAGGACCGGACCGTCTTTCGGTGCTCTTCGATCCCGAATAGCCGTCTGGAGAAGGGAGGAGCCGGTGGAGCGCGACGACCTGGGGACGCCACACCTGCGTTTCGAGCGCCGTAAGTACTGCGCATGGGTCCGGATCGATCGGCCCGACGCTCGAAATGCGCTGACCGCGGGCATGTACTACGGGATTCGGCGCGCCGTCGACATCGTGAACGCGTCGCGCTCGCTGCGGGCGCTGGTGATCACCGGCTCGGGCGACGTGTTCGCACCGGGAGGCGAGATGGGCGGCCGTCACGACGACTCCGAGGTCGACGTCGGTGGTCTGATGGGGAACGACGTACTGCCATTTCGAGCGATCCGGGACAGCCGGGCACCCGTGGTCGCGGCGGTGAACGGCCTCTGCAGCGGCGGCGGGCTCACCATCGCGATGCTCGCCGACATCACCGTGGCGAGCGATCGGGCGCGATTCCGAGCCCCGGAGCTACTTCGAGGCGTAGCCGACACGTGGTACGCGTCGTTGCTCCCCGCGCACATCGGAACTGCTCGCGCCCGCGAGTTCATGATGACGGCCCGCTGGATGGAGGCACGGGAAGCGCACGCCTGCGGCTTGATCGCCCGCGTCGTCGACCACGAGGCGCTGGAAGCGGAGGCGCAGCGCGCGGTCGATGAGATGCTGCGCTGTGCGCCGGAAGCCCGGGCGCAGTTCAAGCGCATCGTGAACGGCGACTACCCGCCGATCGACATGGTGACCATGGAAGCGTCGATCCGCGGCGATGAGTGCGCCGAGGGTTTCCGGGCTTTCACGGAGCGGCGCGCACCTTCGTGGGTGCCGGAGGAGCTGCGCGACGGCCGGTTGTGAGCGTAAGGTGCCGGCCGTGACCGACGACCCTCGCGAGGTGGTCTTGGGCGCGTTCCAGGCCCTCAACGACCACGACCTCGAACGCTACGCCGGGCTGCTCGCCGAGGATGTCGAAGAACGGCATCCGTACCAACTCACCGGCCGAGAAGCGGTGACGGCCGGCGACCGGGCGACCCTCGAGCTGATCCCCGATCACTGGCGCAAGATCGACCGGCTGCTCGTCGACGGCGACAACGTCGCGTTCTGGCTGCGCTTCGGCGGGACAGTCGCGGCCACCGGCAAGAGCTTCGAGGTCGAGATCTGCGGCATTGTCAAGGTCCGCGACGGCAAGATCACGACGTGGGACTTCTACACCGCCCGGGCGCCGCTCGCCACGGCGATGGAGAGCGGGTAAAGCGCTCTTCGAGGTCGATTGACACCGCTCGACCTGCTCCCGCACACTCCGCCGATGGTCACGAGACTCGCGCACCCTGAGTGGGTCCGGCGTCTGAACCTGTTCGGCGACGTCGTCGGCGATCCCCACCGAATCGTCAGTCTCGACCCCGACGAGCTGCTCGGCCTCGCCCGTGTGACCACGAGTTGCGACGACCTGGGAGAAGGCGACTGGCCCGGCTGGGAGGAGACCTACCGCCGGACCCTCACCGCGATCGACGAGGAAGCCGACCTCCACGTGCTCGGCCGCGTGCTGACTCGGGGCGAGACGCTGCGGGTGCTGTCGACGTGGCTTCGGCTCCAGCCGATATGGACCAACCGTCCCGAGCTGCTCGCCGAACCGATCAACTCGCCGCTATTCGTCCTCGGCCCCCCTCGCTCGGGCACGACGATCCTCCATGAGCTGCTCGCGCGGGACCCGCAGCTACGCGCGCCGCTGGCGTGGGAAGCGCTCTACCCGGTGCCCGGTGTACCCGCCGAAAGGCGGCGCGAGCTCGCGGAGTGCGAGCAGGAGCTCTGGGCCGACATCCATCCCGAGTTCATGACGATGCACGAGCTCGCGAGCAACCTGCCGTGCGAGTGCCACCACCTGATCACGTACGACTTCGCGTCGCCCTATTGGTCCATGCAGAACGACTCGGCGAGCTTCATGGAATGGCAGCTCGCTCACCGCGACACGATCAGGCGCGGGTACCGGCTGCACCGGCGGATGTTGCAGACGCTCCAGCACGGAGCCCCGCCACGCCGCTGGCTGCTGAAGTCTCCGTATCACCTCTCGATGATGACTGCACTCTTCGCCGAGTATCCCGACGCCCTGGTGGTCCATACCCATCGTGACCCGCGGAAGTTCGTTCCTTCGCTCGTCAGCATCCTCGCCGCGCTGCGGTTCATGCGCAGTGACCGCGTCGACATCGCGGCGCTCGGGCCGGCGATGGAAGTTGGTTACCAGATGATCCTCGGCAGGGTGATCGCGCAACGAGAGGACGGCTCGATCCCGAACAATCGCATCGTCGACGCGCACTTCGTCGACCTCATGGCAGGTCCGGTGGACGCGCTCCGCCGCATTTACGACCAGCTCCAGCTCGATTGGCCGGACGGCCACGACAAGACGATCACCGCGTACCTCGAGGCCAAGCCGAAGACCAAGCACGGCGAGCATCTCTACACGTTCGAGGACAACGGCCTCGACGAGGCGAGCGTGCGGACCACGTTCGCCGACTACGTCAAGCACTACGACATCAGCGAGGAATGACCGATGCCCGCCTCCGGGCCCGAGGTCCTCGGGCCGAGGGCTCGTGACCCGAAGCAGCGGTTCTGGGACGGACACGTCCAGACGATGTCCCGCGAGCGGCGGCGCGCCCTCCAGGACGACCGCGTGCGCGAGCTGGTGCGCCGGGTCTTCGAGACCCCGGTGCCGTTGTTCCGGCACAAGCTCGCGCATGCCGGCGTCGACGACGCCCGGGCCGTGGCCGGCGCCGACGACCTGGCCCACCTGCCGCTGACCCGCAAGCAGGATCTGCGCGACTCGGAGGCGGCCGTCCCACCCTGGGGCGACTACCGGTTCACGCCACCGAGTGCATGCGTGCGCCTGGGCCAGTCGACCGGCACGACGGGGACGCCCACGGTGATGCTCTGGACCCGACACGACCTCTGGGTCGAATACGAGTCGGCGGCGCGCAACTGGTGGCGGATGGGCTACCGGCCCGGCATGAGCATCACCCACGCGCATCCTGGCTACCTCTATGGCGGAGGGGTGATGCAGTCGGGCACCTACGAGTACTTCGGCCTGCTCAACATCTGGGTGCCACCCCCTGACACCGACGAGCGCGCCGAGGAGGGCATCCGGGCCTGGATGCGCTTCCGCCCCGACATCCCGTTCGTCGGCTTCTCGTTGGGCCGCTACTACGAGGTCGCGGCCAAGCTCGGCCTCGACCCCGAACACGACATCGGCCTGCGCGTCCCGTCCATGCTCATCGGGAGACACGACGACAAGGGGCTGCCGCTGATGACCGCGGGACTCGAGTGCTACGCCTACCTGGGCGGCCCCTGCGGGAAGTCATCCGGCGCGCACATCAACGAGGACTGGGCGGTCGTGCAGGCGGTGGACCCCGACACCGGCGTCGAGGTGCCCGACGGCGAGTGGGGCAACCTCGTGGTCACCACCCTCGACCGCGACAACCCCATGCTGCGCTACGACCTCGAGGAGGCGTGCGCCATCACGCGTGACCCGTGCCCGTGCGGCGAGACAACGATCCGCGGCTCCTGGGGCGGGCGGTTCGGGGACCTGCTCACCTGCCAGGGGATCAGGTTCCAGCCGTCGGAGCTCGAGCGCGCGCTGCGCGCCGGCGCCCCCGAGCTGGCCGAGCCGTCACTGGAGTACGTGATCGTGAAGCCGAGCCGCGACGAACCATTGCGCGTGCGAGTCGAGGTCGGCGCCGGGGCGTTCGACCGTGCCGCGCTCGCTCGATGCTGCGAGGCCGCGATCGCCGAGCACCTCGGCGTGCGCGCGGCCGTGGAGGTCCTCGACCGCGGGTCGCTCCCCCGTTCGGGCTACAAGGCCAACCGCGTCGTCGATTCCTAGGCGATCCGGGCCCGGACGTCGGCGACCGACGCGAGCGGCCTGCCGGCTTCGGCGGCCCATCGCGCCGCGAGCCCGACG
>JBOGFL010000502.1:0-3163 GCA_050743285.1 Acidimicrobiia bacterium | reverse complement strand
CGGCACGACACCGGTCAACCCGGCTATGTCGCCGAGCTCGACCGTCTGCTGGCGGAGTCCGACATCGTGTCGCTGCACGTGCCGCTCACCGATGCCACCCGCCATCTCATCGGCACCCCCGAGCTCGCCCGCATGAAGCCGACTGCGGTACTGGTGAACACCGCACGCGGGCCCGTCGTCGACGAAGCTGCGCTCGCCGACGCGCTCGAGCAGGGAACGATCTTCGCCGCCGGCATCGACGTGTTCGAGCGCGAGCCCGAGGTCGATCCCCGCCTGCTGGCCGCGCCGCGCGCAGTGCTCCTCCCCCACATCGGTTCGGCGACCACCGCCACGCGCACGCGCATGGCGCGGGTTGCGGCCGAAGGAGCGCGAGCGGTGCTGGCCGGCGAGACCCCGCCGAACCTGGTGACGCCCTAGTTCTTGTCGTCGGCCAGCTCGGCGAGTAGCGCCTGCACGCGACGGTCGAGTTCGTCGCGTATCGGGCGGACCTCGGCGACCGTCTTTCCCGCCGGATCGTCGAGGTCCCAGTCGAGGTAGCGTTTGCCCGGGTAGATTGGACAGGTGTCGCCGCAGCCGATCATGACGACGACGTCGGCGGCCCGTACCACCTCATCGGTGAGCGGCTTCGGGAACTCCTTCCTCAGATCGAGTCCGATTTCACCCATGACCTCGACCGCGGCCAGGTTGATCTCGTCGGCCGGGGTCGAGCCAGCCGAGCGCACGTGCACCCGTCCGCCGGAGTGCCGATCCATCAAAGCCATGGCCATCTGGCTGCGACCCGCGTTGTGCGTGCAGACAAACAGCACCTCCGGTGCCTCCTTGGCGATCGAGCCCTCGGCTTGCGCGAGAGCCCGGAGCCGTTCCCGTGCGAAGCGCTCGACCATGACGGGCACGAACTTCTTGATCGGCGAGCGCTCGTACTGGTCGATCGACTCGGCCATGAAGCGATCGATCGTCTCGGGCGAGAAGACGCCTTCGAATTCTTCGTTGACGCGCGCGTCGACAAGCTTGAGGTGAAACGCGAGCTCGGTGTCGAGCCCGTCGATCGGCTTTTCGGATTCAGGGTTCACGCGGCTACCTCCTCCGGGGCGTCATGGGGGACAACGACGTCGCGGGCCGCAGCCGCGGCGTCCGGATACAAGATGCGAATCACGAGCAGGGCGGCCACAGCGCCAACGAGTTGCATGATCACGAAGGCCGGGACCGAACTCGGCGCGATGCCCGCGAATGTGTCGGTTGGCATTCGTGCGACAGTCACCGCCGGATTCGCGAAGCTCGTCGACGAAGTGAAGAAGTATGCACCGGCGACGTACGCGCCCACCGCAAACGGCGCAACGGCCGCGCGTCCCGAACGGACGACACCGAAGATCACGAGCAGCAGGCCGAACGTCGCGAGCGCTTCCGACAGCCAGACGCCGCTTCCGCTGCGGGTCTGGTGCGACCACTCGACCGCGGGCAATTCGAACATCAGATTTGCAAGCACTGCTCCGAACGCCGCGCCCACGAGCTGAGCCGCGACGTACATGGTGGTGGTTGCGCTGTTGATTCCGCCGCACGCTCTGTCGACCAAGGTCACGACGGGATTGAGGTGCGCACCCGACACGGGTCCGAGCGCCAAGATGATGGCAATCAGAGCGACGCCGGTGGCGGCCGCGTTCTCGAGCAACTGGAGGCCGGTTTGGCCCGGGCTCAACCGCTGCGCTGCGATTCCGGAGCCAACAACCGCGATGAGAAGAAACGCGGTCCCCAGAGTCTCGGCGACCAACCGTCGAGCCAGCACGGGCTCAGGAGCAGGGACGTCGGTGCTCGGCAGTCGTCGCCGCGCCGCAGAACTCGGTGAGCGCGCCCACGAGCGCCGCCATCGCCTCGGGCACGATCCGGTAGTAGGTCCAGTAGCGAAACCGCTCTCCCGCCACGAGACCGGCGTCGCGCAAGACTCGGAGGTGGTGGCTCACGAGCGGCTGTGAGATTCCAAGCTCTTGGGTCAGGTGGCACACGCAGAGCTGCTGGCAGGCCAGCAATTCGACGATGCGCCATCGCACCGGTTCGCCGAGCGCGCGCACCGTCGCCGGAGCGGCAACATCTGAATCTAGATCAGTGATCATCCATATAGATTCTTGCTGATCTAGACCGGCTCCGCAACTGTGGCCGGTGCCAGGGCGGCCCGCAGATCGGCGAGGCGGTCGGGCACCACCCGGTACCAGTGGAAGCGGCCGATACGTTCCCGCTCCAGCAGACCGGCGTCGTGCAGGACCTTGAGGTGATGGCTCAACGTCGGTTGGGACCGCCCAATGGGCTCGGCCAGCTCACATGCACAGACGCCGCCGGGCTGGATGGCGATGAGGCTCAGCAGTCGGAGCCGGGCGGGATCGGCGAGTGCCCGGAAGGCTTGGGCGAGGCGTTGCGCCTCCTCTTCCCTGAGGGCACCGGCCAGGACAGGGGCACAGCAGCCCGGTTCCAGGGGGTCAACGTCCATGAACACATATTGACATAGATCAATACGTACCGTAAAGTATCGACAATCATCGATATGAGCCCCACAGAAGGAGCTGGTCCGATGTCCCGTGTGCAACTGGCCCTGAACGTGACCGACATCGAGGAGGCCGTCTCCTTTTACTCCCGGCTGTTCGGGACGGAGCCCGCCAAGCGGCGGCCGGGCTACGCCAACTTCGCCGTCGCCGACCCGCCGCTCAAGCTGGTGCTGTTTGAGCACGCCGAGCGCGCCAACGCCCTGAACCATCTCGGGGTGGAGGTGGAGTCGCCCGAGGAGGTCGCCGCCGCCCAGCGCCGGCTCCGCGACGAGGGCGTCGAGACCGGCGAGGAGAAAGAGGTGTCGTGCTGCTACGCCCAGCAGGACAAGGTGTGGATTCGCGACCCCGACGGCGAGCCGTGGGAGGTCTACGCCGTCCTGGGCGACGCGCCCAACCTCGTCGCCGACACCGCGGCGGGCGGGTCCTGTTGCATGTGAGCCCGTCCGCTACTCGGTGATCGGCGAGTCGTCGAGGTCGAGCAGCTCGAGGGTGGTGCGCCCGGCCCGCAGCTCCTCGAACATCTTCAGTTCCTTCGCCTTGCGAGCCCGGCCCGCCGCGAGCACATCGGCGAGGGCGGCGGCGGAGATCGCGACCACGCCGTCGGCGTCGCCGACCACCACGTCGCCGGGGTA
>JBOGFL010000501.1:0-4210 GCA_050743285.1 Acidimicrobiia bacterium | reverse complement strand
TGTCGTGGGGCGACGGCGGCACGACCGACGCACTGGCGCTGCGGCTTCCCGACGAGCAGACCACGTTCCCCGACTTCGACCTGGGAGTCCAGGCGCACGTACAGGAGGCGGTGGCGGCGGCCGGCGTGCCGACGCCGGTACCGCTCCACCTCGAGTCCGACCCGCGCTGGATCGGGACGCCCTTCCTCGCCATGCCGTTCGTTGCCGGTCGGGTAGGTCCGCAAGCGCCGGCGCTCGACCCGTGGATCGAATCGCTCCCCGTTGACCGCCGCCGTCAGGTCTATGAGGCGTTCGTCGACCTCCTCGCGCAGGTGCACCGAATCGACGTCGCCTCCACCGGTCTCGAACCCGTGCTGCGGGGCGCGGGCCGCTCGGTCGCCGACGAGGTCGAGTGGTGGGAGGAGTACCTGGGCTGGGCTGTTGACGGTGAGCCGCCGCCGGCGCTGGTCGTCGAGCTGCTCGACTGGTGCCGGGCCAACCGGCCCGCGCGGGAACCCGCGCCCTCGTTGCTGTGGGGCGACCCGCGGCTCGGCAACGCGATCTTCGACGCCGACGACCGCATCATCGCCGCACTCGACTGGGACATGGCGTTCATCGGACCGGCGGAGCACGACGTCGGCTGGTACCTCGGCCTGGAAGAAGTCGGGAGCCGGGTCAGCGGCGGACCGGTCGCCGGCTTCCCCGATCGCGACGACGCGGTGGCGCGCCACGAAGCGCACCTCGGACGCCGGCTCGTCGACCTCACCTGGTACGAGACCTTCGCGTTGGTGCGCTCGATCGCGGTCACCGTCCGTCAGATCCGTATTGCGAACGCAGCCGGCGTCACGTATCTCGTCCCTCCGCCCGAGCGAAGCCCGGTGGTGCCGTACGTGCAGGAGCTGATCGCGGACGCCGGTTGAAGCGCTCATCAACCGCAAACGCGCCGGGAGGGCAGCCATGCCGCGCACAAGCGTCGACTGCACCCATTCCGGTTCGCCGGTGACCTCATGGTCGGGGAACCGGTCCAGGAGCTCCTCCAACACGATGCGACCTTCGAGGCGGGCCCGCCGTAGATCCCGCCGCCCTTTCGCAGCGGATCGTTCATGAGCACGCCCGGGCTCGAACAAAAACGGGCCGGGTCCTTGCTCACGGACCGCACCTCCTCGTGGCGTGACACGAGCCACGTTTGCGGTCTAGGCGGTCGCGCGCCGTCGGGACGGGATCACCGCGCCGATGAGCCAGAACAGCGGGAGAAAGATCCCGATGATGAACATGACCCAGTGGCCCTTGCGGAGGCAGAGAACACCGAGGGTGATCAGCAAGATCAGGTAGAGGATCCCACCGGCGATGTAGAACTCCATGTTGCCGTCCTTTCAGGTCGGCCGTTCCACGTCAGCGAGGCGGCACGTTAGCGGCTTCGGCCTCTTCGACGATCACATCCCGATCGGCGGGCAGGAGGAAGCCGGCGTCGGCGGCGGCGTCGGCCGACGCGGTCACCTCGTCGACATAGTCGGCGTGCGTCGGGTAGAGCGAGGCGAGTTGTTCGGGCGTGAACGGCGTGGTCTGGCCGAATAGCGAACAGAAAATGCTGACCTCGTTGCCCTTGCCCGTGAGCGTCGAGACCGGCGCATCGACGGACGGGGTCCGGATTCCGCCGACCGCGTTGCCGAACTCATCGACGACAATGTCGTCGCTCGTAGTCTCGATCCGCGACGACGTCGACGGCAGAGTTTCATCGACGGTCCACGCCCGCAGCGCTTCGAGCGCCGCCCGTGACACCGGTGCCTGTTGCCCGGTGTTCTCGAGTCCGCACAGCGGTCGGAAGTCGACGCGCGGACCGTCGTACCAGACCTGTCCGGAGGCCTGGCCGTATGCGAGCGTGTCGCTGTCGGCGTGGGCGGTGCCGGCGACCTCCCACGTCCGAACGGTCTCGGTGTCGGGCTGTCGCGCCGCGAGGAAGCCAAGCCGCAGGAGGTCGGTTTCTGTCTCGAACTGCAGGACGGGCGCGGAGAGATCGGTGCGAATGGCCACGACGTCGGGCGGGGCGTCATCAGGAGCCGTCGAGAGCGCCGCGCCACTGTCGCCCCGGCTGTGGATCAGGATGCCGTCGTATCCGTTCGCGAGCGGTTGGACCGCGTTGACGTAGGTGACGAGCCGGCCCGCCGACTGCGACTCGCCGACGCCAAGGACGTACTCCGGTTGGAGCCCGCCCAGCGGGTCGTTCTCCCCCCCGGCTTCGATGAGCTGCGCGATCTGGGTGTAGACGTCGTACGAGTACTCGTCGCCGGGATGGTCCAGCGACCCGTAACGCTCGTTGTCCCAGTCCTTCAGCGGTGCGAGGGCGACGGCGGGCACGCCGGGTATATCGAGGACCGCCCCGCCTCCCTCGACGCCCGTCGCTTGCGCCGACACCCCGACATACGCGTACCCGCCTTCGAAGATCTCGGGATAGAAGAACCCGAAGTCGGGATCGGCGTCGCGCCCCGATGTCACATTGAGCCACTCGATCACCGCGACACCGTTGAACGCGTCGGGATCGACCGGCCGCCGCACGATGATGCGGGTCTTGTACGGCGCCGTCCCGTCCGGCTCGACCTGCCACTCGCCGTCCTCGCTGAGCGGAGCGATCGGCTTGTACGACGTCGCCTCGCCCTCGACGAAGAACTCTTCTTCCGAGTAGCCGTACTCGCCGGCGAAGTCGACGGGCATCGTGTTGTAGGCCACGCCGTACGTGCCCCCCTCGATCGGCCCCGTCACCGTGACGGCGCGCGCACCGGCACCCGACCGCGAGCTGTTCTCGCTGCTGCTTTCGTCGGAACCACCGTCGTCGGAGCTGCACGCGGTGGCGAGCACCGCTCCCGCCGCGAGGGCGACAACTCCGAGCGTCCTACGTTTCCGGCGGCGCGTCACCCGACAGATTGCTTCCCTGCACATCAGCAACGCCGCATCCTAGGTGCGGCGCTCGCCGGCGCCGAAGCCCGACGCTCACTGGGCGGCGATCGGCCGCGGGTCCGCCTCCTGGATCGAATGGATCAGGTCGTCGTCCAGCATCAACGGTGCGCAGCCGTGATCGTCTTCGCAGACGAAGTCGAACTTCGGATCGGCCGCTGAGTGGCAACTTGCGCAGTTCCCGCCGAACCGGTTCTCGACGTCTTCTACGCCCCGCACCTCGATGACGGAGCCTTCGGGCGAGACCGAGAGGAAGAAGAACTCCCAGTCGTTGGTGGCGGGGTTGAAGCCGTCGCGACGCTTGACCATCGCCTCCTGCGGAACGAGTTGGATGATCGTCCCCACCGGGTACTCACCGCCGTCGGGCGAGTGCGCCACCTCGAGCGCGTCGTCGAGATGCCCGAGCCGGTTGTCGATGTAGAACTGCCGCACCTTGGTCATGGAATGCAGGTTCTGGAAGTCCTTGGCCTTGGGCGCGAAGTCCTCGGCCGGTTCCGACGGAGCGTCCGTGGAAACCATGTCGCTGTCGCTGCCGCACGCCTCCAAGACGACCAGAAGAGATCCACCCACCAGCACCGACAAGACGACCGCCGATGCCTGATCCCGAATTCGCCCGCGCACGGTTGCCTTTCTCTGGGTCTCGAGACACTACGTCGCTTCTCTCCAGTTGGATTGCGGTTGCGGACAGCAGCCATTTCGGTCACGCTGAAGCCATCAGTACCGCCGAGGTCGTCGCTGAAGTCCTCGACGCCATAGAGGCGATCGGTGGTTGTCACGACGGGCACCGGGCCGTCCACGCCAAGGGCACGCTGTGCACTGCGATGTTCATCCCGTCGGCGGCGGCGGCAACGCTGAGCCGCGCCGCCCACCTCGCCCGCGGGCCGGTTCGGGCCCACGTGCGCTTCTCGAACGGCAGCGGAAACCCGGATGCGCCCGACTTCGAACCGCGCGAGGGACGCGGCATGGCGACGAAGTTCTACCTCGCCGACGGTTCCACCACCGAGATCGTCGCCATAAGCCTGCCCGCGTTCTTCGTGAGCACCATCGAAGGCTTCTTGCACTTCACCGGGGCCCGTCGCCCCGACCCCGAAACCAGCGAGCCCGATCCCGACGCGATCGGCAGGTTCCTCGGTGAGCATCCCGAGGCATTGACGGCCGCGACCGCGGTCATCACCGCGCAACCGCCGGAGAGCTACCTGCGGTGCGCGTACAACTCGCTCCACGCGTTCCGGTTCGTCGCCGCTGACGGCAACGCCACCTTCGTGCGCTACCGGTGGGAGCC
>JBOGFL010000500.1:0-10405 GCA_050743285.1 Acidimicrobiia bacterium | reverse complement strand
TCGTGATGATCCCGGGGAACGAGCCCAGCCGTGACGGCTTCGTCGGCATCACGACAGTGACGCGCCAGCAGTGGCTGTCGTTCCTGCGAGTGATGGGGCGTGACGACCTGCTTGAAGACGAAGGGATCGCCACCTTCATCGGCAGGTTCGCGCGCGCCGCCGAAGTGAACGACGTGATTCATGAATGGACTACGGCTCGAACCGCCGAGGAGATCGTCGAGCTGTGCACAGAAGCGCGCGTGCCGGCGGCGGTGGTCGGGAACGGAGCGACCCTGCCGCATGTGCCTCAGCTCATCGCTCGTGACGCGATCGTCGAGCAACCGGGCGCGTCGTTCGTGCGGCCGCGCGCTCCGTTCCGATTCTCGGCCGTCGCCGACCGGGCAATGGTTCCGGCCCCGCGTCTGGGCCAACACTCGGCCGACGCCCCGTGGTCCGGGTTTGGCGTCGCTGCGCCCGGAGATAGGGGGGCCGGCGACGCCAAAGCGGGGGAGCGGCCGCTGGACGGGGTCCGGGTCCTCGATTTCACCGCGTTCTGGGCGGGGTCGTTCGCGACCGCGTGGCTGGTCGCGATGGGTGCCGACGTGCTGAAGGTGGAATCGGTGCAGCGACCCGACGGGATTCGTTTCAGTGCCGCCGTGAGTCCCAAGGACGACCCCGAGCATTTCGAGAAGTCGGCGCTGTTCCACGCCTGCAATCTCGGCAAGCGCAGCATCACCCTCGACCTCGGTCACCCCGACGGCCGGCGCCTCGCCCGGCAGCTCGTCGAGCGCGTCGAAGTCGTCACCGAGAACTTCACGCCGCCGGTTATGGACGGGTTCGGTCTGTCGTACGACGAGGTGGCCGCGGTCAACCCGGACGTCGTCATGCTCCGGTTGCCCGCCTTCGGCCTGGAGGGCCCCTGGCGGAATCGACCCGGTTTCGCGCAGACGATGGAGCAGCTGACCGGAATGGCGTGGCTCACGGGGTACACGGGCGGGCCACCGATCATCCCGGGCGGGTTCGTCGACCCACTCGTCGGTACACACGCCGCCCTCGCGCTCATCGCTGCACTCGACCACCGCGACCGTACCGGTGAGGGACAACTCGTCGAGATGCCCATGATCGAGGTGGCGGCGGCGGTGACCGGCGAGCAGATCGTCGAGCACTCGGCGTACCGTGCCCTGCTCGGCCGTCGGGGCGAGCACGGCGTGTACCCGTGCGAAGGCGACGAGGCGTGGGTCGCGGTCGACGAGAGCAGAGATCCTATGTCGCCCGACGACCGCGCCGCCTGGTGCGCGACGCGCACCGCCGACGCGGCCGCCCGCGAGCTGCTGGCCGAAGGCGTACCGGCGGCGGCGATGGTGCCGGGCTACGCCACGCTCGACGACCCACAGCTGCGGGCCCGCGGGTTCTTTCAGTCGGTGAGCCATGCGTCCGTGGGCGAGCACGAGTTCCCAGGCTTTCCGATGCGGTTCTCGTCGCGCCCGCGCGGCGACTGGTGGCCCGGCCCCGCGCCTCGCCTCGGTGAGCACACCCAGGAAGTGCTGCGCGGCGAGCTCGGGCTCGCCGTCGCCGACATCGACCGCCTGACCGCCGAACAGGTGATCGGGACCCGCCCCGTCTGACTGCCGGCGACCCGCCCCTTCCCCGCCCGCCACCCTGGAAAGAGGAGCGCCTTCGGCGCCCTATTCTCTTGCCGTGAAGGCTGAAGGAACGGCGGTCGTGACCGGCGCGAGCCGGGGTATCGGGCGCGCGGTCGCAGTCGAGCTGGCCGCTCGCGGATTCGAGACCGTCGCCACGATGCGGGACCCGGCGATGGGCGAGGCGCTCCCGGCCGGAGCGGTCGAGCGCGGCCGCGCCCTACGGGTCGAGCGCCTCGACGTGACGGATCCCGCCGGCTTCGAGATGCCCGCCGAGGTGAAGGTGCTCGTGAACAACGCCGCCGTCGAGCGGCCCCACCTCCCGGTCGAGCACACCCCGCTCGACGACTGGCGGGTTATGTTCGAAACCAACGTGTTCGGGCTCATCGAGGTCACGCGCCAAGCGATCGGGCCCATGCGCGACGGTGGGGGCGGGGTGATCGTCAACGTCACCTCGTCGTCGATCCTCGCGCCGGTGCCCTTCTACGCCGTGTACCGGTCGAGCAAGGCGGCGGTCAGTGCGCTGGGAGAGAGTCTGCGCGCCGAGCTCGCGCCGTTCGGGATCCGTGTCCTCGAGGTGATGCCAGGTCCGATCGACACCGACATGCTCGCGGGGTCGGCCGAGCCGCCCGCCGCCCTCGAGTACGAGCCGTACCGCGCCATGGCTGAGCGCTCGCACCAGGGTCGCCTGAACGTGGCGCCTATGGTGACGCCGACCGCCGACGCCGCCCGCGCCATTGTCGACGCCACACTCGACGACAGCACGCCGCTGCGCGTGGGCTGCGATCCGCTCGGGCTCGGGCTCATCGACGCCTGGCGGGGCCAGAGCGACGAGGAGATGATGAAGTCGATGCTGCCTGCGTGGGAGGGCACATGAGTACACCGGTCGTCGACGAGATCCTCTCCTTGTTCGCCGACTACGGCGCGCACGCCTACGGCGGCGAGCGCGTGAGCCAGCTCGACCACGCGCTCCAGTCGGCGTGGTGCGCGGGTCAGGACGGCGGCGCGGATCCGCTGATCGTGGCCGCGCTCGTGCACGACGTCGGCCACCTGCTGGCGGGGAAGTACATGGCGGCCGAAGGACTCGACGACGAACACGAGCGCACCGGGGCCGAGTACCTCGGCGCGCACTTCCCGCCCGCGGTCTCCGAGCCGGTTCGGCTCCACGTAGCCGCGAAGCGGTACTTGTGCGTCGTCGAGTCCACCTACGCCGATGCGCTCTCGGAAGGGAGCATTCTCAGCCTCGAGCTTCAAGGGGGGCCGATGCGCCCCGATGAGGCGAAGGCGTTCGAAGCCGAGCAGTTTTCTGCCGACGCGATACGCCTGCGGCGGTACGACGACGACGCCAAGCGACCCGACGCGTTGATGCCCGCGCTCGGCGACTACGAGCAGCTGCTCAAGAGTCTGGTCCGTGCCTGAGCCCAACCAGGTACCCGACGTCGTATCACTCGACGTCGAGCCCGGTCTCACGGTGCTCGTCGCCAGCGACATCCACTTCGCGCCGACGCGCACCGAGGCCTCGGCGTGGGCGGCCGAGCACCTGAGCGCCCGCATCCGGGCCATCGAAGGACCGGCGATACTCGTCTTTGCCGGCGATCTCGTAGAGGCATGGGCGGTGATGCCCGCCGACGTGCCCGGCGCGCTCGACGCGCACCCGGAGTTCATCGCCGCGGTGCAGGATTTCGCGTCACAGTCAGACCGGCAGGTCTACGTCCTGCCTGGGAACCACGACGGCCGGCTCGGCTGGTCGAGCGATGACGACCATGCTGTGGCCGAGCGGCTTCACGCCAAGGTGGCGTTCGCGATCGAGTTGGCCTTGCGCGTCGACGACGCCGACCGCCGGGTGAGGATCGAGCACGGGCACCGCTTCGACCCCTCCAACGCGTTCCACGATCCCCGCAACCCCGACGACACCCCACTCGGACAGCATGTCGTCCAGGAGCTGCTCCCGGATATCAGGTCCCGTCCGAACAGCACATTCCTCGATGGCGTCGAGTCGTTGTTCGACCCGCGCTCGATCGTCTCGTTCGTCACTTCGCGGATTTTCTACCGGCGAGTTCTGGGCCGTTTGTGGTGGTTCCTCGTCCCACTCGGACTGGTCATCGGACTGCGGCTCCTCTGGGCCGTCGGTATCGTCGCCGACGACGACCAGAAACTCAGCCCGTTTGCGGAACAGCTCCTGTGGCTCGACGTGCTGGCCGTGATCTTCCTATCGTTGATGGTGCTCGTCGCGTACTTCGTCCTGAACCGGGCGTGGTCGGCCGCGAGCACGGTCATGGCCGAGCAGCGGGGCAAGTCACAGAACGACCTCGCCCGGCAGGCGGCCGGCAAGATGATCGGCGACGGCTTCGACGGCCTCGTGTCGGGGCATACGCACTGCGCCGAGTTGAGCGCGGTCGACGGCGGTTTCTACGGCAACTCGGGGTCGGGCGTGAAGTCGGTGATGCCGGTGCGGGCCCACTTCCGTTTGCCCCACGTCTATGTGCCGCACATCCAGGTCTCGTGGATCGAGCTCGACACGACCCCGACCGGCTGGCACGTGCATCTTCTCGACGGCTGGCGCGAGGTCGGCGGCACCACCGCGCTGGAGCGTCGCTTCGCCCGCCGCCAGTTCCCTCACCCGTCCGACCCGTCGGAGGTGGCGACGTACCCGTAGCGTTGCGAGCGCTTCCGTCGAATACTGCATCACCCGCGATCGCATCGCGTCAATCAAGCGCGACGCGGGGCAGTACTCGATCGAGCCAGCGCGGCAGCCACCAGTTGGCGCGTCCGAGTATCTCCATCACCGCGGGCACGAGGATGATGCGGACGACGGTGGCATCGAGGAACACCGCAACCGCGAGGCCGAGGCCGAACATCTTCACCGTCGGCTGGGGATCGAGGAGGAAGCTCAGGAACACCGCGATCATGATCAGGGCGGCGGACGTGATCACGCGTGCGGTGCTGGCGACGCCGTTGACGACGCTGGCGCGCGCGTCGTTGGAGTGGTCGTACTCCTCCCGAACCCGGGTGAGGAGGAAGACCTGGTAGTCCATCGACAGACCGAACAGGATGGCGAACATCATCATCGGCACAAACGGACTGATCGGGACCTCCTGCTCGACGCCGAGCAGGCTCCGCCCCCATCCCCACTGGAATACCGCGACGACGACGCCGTAGGCGGCGGCGACCGAGAGCAGGTTCATGACGGCGGCGGTAAGAGGCACGACCACGGAGTGGAAGGCGAACATCAGAACGAGGAACGAAAGAATCACCACCGCGCCGATGAACCACGGAAGTCGGCTCTGCACCCGGTCGCTGAGGTCGACGTAGGCGGCGGTGACACCGCCGACGAGCGCGTCGAGGTCGGTACCACTCGTCGCCTTCGGCAAGACTGACTCCCGTAGGTTCGACACGAGCCTTTCAGTTCGTCCGGACTCGGGGCCCGAATCCGGAATGAGGTAGAAGAGCGCGACGCGCCCGTCCGGGCTCGTCTGCGGCGGGAAAACCGTGGCCACGTCTTTCGTGTTCGACAGGTCCTTGCCGATGGTCGCCAGGTCTTGGTCGGTCCCCGACGCGTCCTTCGGGATCTCGACGGTGACCAGCAAGGGGCCGTTGACGCCCGGTCCGAAGCCCTTCGTCAGCAGGTCGTAGGCCTGTCGCTGTGTCGTCGACCTCGGGTCGGTGCCGTCGTCGGCGATGCCGAGCTCCATGCTGTTGAGCGGGATCGCGATGATCAGAAGCAGCGCCACGCTGGCACTGCCGAATACCCACGGGTGACCGCACACGGTGCGAGCCAGGCGGGCCCATACCGTCCGGCTCGGGTCGTTGGCGTGGGCGTGCCCGATGGTCGGGATGTGCAGGCTGTCGATGCGGCGACCCACGAGACCGGTCAGGGCGGGCAGAAGCGTGATTGCCGCCAGCACCATCACCGCGACGACGACCGCGGCGGTGTCCCCGAGCGTGGTGATATAAGGGAGCTGCGCGAGCCGGAGACCGGTGATGGCGATGATCACCGTGACACCAGCGAACACGACCGCGGAACCGGACGTGCCCACCGCGTGGCCGATCGACTGCTCCATCTCCATGCCGGCGGCGAGATTCTGGCGATGGCGGGTGACGACGAAAAGCGAGTAGTCGATCCCGACCCCGAGCCCGATCATGGTCCCGAAGATGGGCGCCAGCGTCCCGACCTCGGTCACCGCGGCCAGGATGTAGATCAGGGTAAGCCCGATGCTGAGCCCGAACAGGGCGGTGCCGATAGGGAGCAGCATTGCCACGAGTGAGCCGAACGCGAACGCAAGGATGATGGCGGCCGCGATGAGGCCGATGGTGTCGGAGTCCGTGCTGCTTGTGTCGGCGTTGACGTAGTCGATGACCGCGCCTCCGTACTCGACCCGGACACCGGCCTTGGTCGCGGGCTTCGTCGCTTCCTCGAGCAGATCGAGCGCGTCCGCGCCGATGTCCTGGGCAACGACGTCGTATTGCACGGTCGTGTATGCGATCTCGCCCGAGGTCGACACGAATACGGCGTTCTGGGGCGGTTGACACGGATCTATGGACGCGGTGACGTGTGGGAGTTTGCCGATCCGCTTGACACTGCGGGCAATCGACGGCGCAGGATCACCGCAGACCCCGTCGTCGTCTTCGAAGACCGCGCGCGCCGTACTGCCGGAAGCCTGCGGGAAGTGCTCGTCGAGGAGATCGGCGGCCGCTTGCGACTGGGAACCCGGGATCGAGTACGTGTCGACGGGCTGGCCGTCGGCGGCCTGGTTCACGATCACCAGGCCGATGGCGGCCAGCACCCACGCGGCGATCACGATCCAGTGTCGCCGAGCGCAAGAGCGTCCCAACCGTTCGAGCAACCGGGACATCCGACCTCCGTCTCCGGCGGGACCCTAGGCCGGTAGCCTGCGCGGATGCTGGATGCTCTGCTTCGCGAGCCGGGAGTTGTGGAGCAGCACGCCCTGCGGTCGCAGTTCGGCTTCATGGCCATCCACGGCGGCAGTCTCGAGCGGGGGACCGCCGAGATCGCGGCGGAAGCCGCCGATGCGGCCGGCGCGTCGCTCTACGCCGTGGTGCAGCCCGAGGGGCTCCGGTGGCACGTACCGTCGACCCGCTACGACCCGGCGGCCTCGCCGCGACTGGCCAGCTTTCTCGAGCACGTCGACGTCGTGGTCTCCGTGCACGGTTACGGACGATCCGATCGACGCCACAGCATCCTCTTGGGCGGCGCCGACCGCGACTTGGCGGCGGTGCTCGCCTCCGAGTTGCGACGCGCACTGCCGGACTACGCGATCGTCGATCAGTTGGCTGGCATACCGCAGGGGATGCGCGGACTGCACCGTGCCAATCCGGTGAATCGCGCCCGCCGCGCCGGTGTGCAGGTCGAGCTGCCACCGTCGGTTCGCGTCACGCCCAACGCTCGAGGCGCGCTCGTTGACTCGTTGCAGAACTTCGCGGAGATGCACGTCACGCCGAGGGCGCCCCGGTAACCTGAACGGCATGGCAGAGCGGTACCTCGTCTATTACAACCCGCAGTGCAGCAACGCGCGCGGCACTGTCGAGATCCTGCGCGACAAGGGCCTTGAAGTCGACATCCACGAGTACCTCGAAGATCCTCTCGATCGGGCCGCGCTCGAGCGGATCCTCGACGCCATCCCCAACCCGCCCGCCGACCTCGTGCGTAAAGACAAGCGTTTCGAGGAGCTGAGCCTGGCGGCGGATGACTACAAGACACACGAGGCCGTGATCGAGCTTCTCCTCGAGCATCCTGAGCTGATGCAGCGACCGGTCGTGTTCCGGGGGGACCGCGCCCTGATCACGCGCCCCCCTGAGCAGGTCCTGCGGCTGCTCGACTGACATCTGCGCGTGCGCGCCGTGCCGGGGCTCGTACCCGCACCGAAGCAAGGCCGGAGGTACGAAGGCGAACGGCGGGTCCGCCTCGGCGACGTGACCCCAGCGGGGCGCCTTCGGCTCGACGCCATCGCCCGATGCCTGCAGGACGTTGCCTCCGACGACGTCGCCGATGCCGGCGTGCGCGGTCCGTGGGTGCTGCGCCGGCTCGCGGTGACGATCGATCACGCGCCGCGATTCGACGATCGGGTCGCGCTCACGACCACGACCTGGTGCAGCGGATCAGGCAGTCGCGGGGCGGAACGCCGCACCACGATCTCTTCCCCGACAGGCGTGCTCGTCGAGTCGGTCGCGCTGTGGGTCTTCGTCGACGCGGTCAGCACCTCGGCCCGCGTTCTCACTGGCGAGCCGTGGTGACGCGGGTCGCGGTCGCGATTCCGCCCCGCCGGCGGGCGCCGCTGCTTCCGTGGCGCGAGGTCGTCGCGCCGTGGCTGGTGTCGCGCGCCCTGGCGGCCGCCGTGATCATCGGCTCGCGCTCGTACCCCTGGGACGGCTCGGTACGCTTCGAGGGCTTCGACCAGTGGGACGGCGGCTTCTACCTGCAGATCGCCGGCGTTGGCTACGGACCGCCGCCCGTCTCGGCGTTCCTTTCGAGCTGGCCCTTCTTCCCGTTGCTTCCCGGCCTGATCCGGGGAATCGACGAGATCGGGCTTCCCGACCGAGCCGGCATCGTCGTGTTGAATCAAGTGGCGCTGCTGGTCGCGCTCGCCGGGGTGTGGCGGTTGGCGTCACGCCACGCGCCGCCGGCGGCCGCCTGGCTCTCGGTCTGGGCTCTGGCGCTGTTTCCTTCTTCGTTCCTCTTTTCCATGGTCTATCCGTCGGCGATCTTCCTCGCCGCGTCGGTGTGGGCATTCGTCTTCATCGAAGATCGACTCGATGTTCCCGCCGCCGCGCTGGCAGTCGTGGCGGCGATGACGCGTCCGAATGGCATCGTGCTCGCGGTCGCGCTGGCCATCGCGGTGCGTTCACCGCGCCGCATCGCGATGATCGCCGGACCGGCCGCGATCGTGGTCGGCGTGTGGTGCCTCTTGTGCTGGCACTGGACCGGAGACCCGTTCGTCTTCTGGTCCGGCAAGTCGGCCTGGGTCGAGCTCGACCTTCTCGATGTCGTGCGCTGGCAGGCGAAGCTGTCGGTGATTCCCCACCTGGGGCTCGGTCTGGCCGCGCTCGGTGTCACCGCGTGGAAGCGTCGTTCGCTCCCGCCGGCGTGGGTCGTGCTGACCGTGATCTATCTCATCCCGCCGCTCGCGCTCGGGATCGTGGGCATGGGCCGGTACGCGGCCGAATGCTTCCCGCCGTTCATCGCCGCGGGCATGGTGCTCGCGGGTTGGTCGTCGCGTGGGCGGGCCCTGGTGCTCGCGTCCGGCGCGATCGGGATGGTGCTGCTCGGCATGACGGTCGTTCACTTCACGCTGGTCCCGTAGGGCCGATTGATTCCCGAAGACAACGGATCGGGGGCCTAGAATCAGGGTCTCTGGTTGCCGACGCGTTCGCGGGTCGCCGCTGTCTCGTGACCGGGGGCCTCGGGTTCATCGGTTCAAACCTTGCCCTTGCGCTCGCCGGAGCGGGGGCAGAAGTCACGGTCGTCGATTCCCTGGTTCCTCGTCACGGTGGGAATCCGCACAATCTGGCGGGGGCGGCGCGCCCGATCACGGTGATCGATGCCGACATCGGCGACGCCGACTCGGTCGGCGACGTCGCCGGCCGCGCCGAGGTGGTGTTCAACCTCGCCGGCCAGGTGAGCCACGTCGACTCCATGACCGACCCGCTCTTCGACCTTCAGGTCAACGCCCGCAGCCAGTTCGGGTTTCTCGAGATCCTGCGGGCGGTCAATCCCGAATCGGTGGTGGTCTACACGTCGACCCGTCAGGTCTTCGGCCGCCCCCTCTATCTGCCGGTCGACGAAGAGCATCCCGTGTCACCGGTCGACGTCAACGGCATCACCAAGCTTGCCGCCGAGCAGCTTCATCTTCTGTATGCGTCGTTGTACGGACTGCGCGCCTGCGCGATTCGCCTTACCAACGTGTATGGGCCCCGGCAGCGGCTTCGCGACGACTTCCAGGGATTTCTGCCCATCTTCGTGCGTCGCGCGCTCGAAGGGGAAAGGATCGCAGTCTTCGGTGACGGCAGTCAGGAGCGCGACTGCCTCTTCGTCGATGACGTGGTCGAGTGCCTGCTCCTGGCCGCGGCCTCATCCGACGCCGTCGGGGAAGTGTTCGCCGTCGGCAACGACGAGCATCTCGAGCTGCGCGCCATCGCCGAAGCGGTCGTGGCGGCCGCCGGACGCGGGACACTGCAGCTGGTGCCCTGGCCCGCGGATCGCGACGCGATTGACATCGGCTCGTACTTTGGCGACTCCTCGAAGGCGAAGCGCATTCTCGGGTGGTCGCCGCGAACCGATCTGGTCGAGGGGATGGCTCGGACAGTCGCGTTCTATCGCGAGCACGAGTCCTGGTACCTGTGAGCCCGGCGCGCACGACGGGCCGGGTCGATGTGCTGCCGGTTGTCGATCTCTCGCGACGCCAGGCCGCGCTCCTCCCGGAGGTGCTGCCGGCAATCGAGCGGGTATTGCGCTCGGGACGGCTCCTGCTCGGCCCCGAGACCGAGTCATTCGAAGCCGAACTGGCCGCGTTTTGTGGGCGCCGCCACGCGGTCGCAGTGGCATCCGGCACCGAGGCCCTTCGACTGTCGTTGGTTGCGTTGGGCGTCGGGACCGGCGATGAGGTCATCGTGCCCGCGTTCACCGCGGTACCGACCGCGGCCGCCGTCTGCGCGACGGGCGCGGTGCCGGTGCCGGTCGACGTCGACGCCGCGACCGCGGGGATCGACGGAGACGCCGTGCGGATCGCGTTGACGGCTCGCACGAAGGTGGTAATTGCGGTTCACCTCTA
>JBOGFL010000499.1:0-2207 GCA_050743285.1 Acidimicrobiia bacterium | reverse complement strand
GCGCGACGGTACCCGCGGCCGCCGCCGCCGCCCCGGCGTCGAGAAGACGGGCGCGTGTGCGGCGGCTGAGCACGTCGTCGAGGGTGCGCGCCATCTCGTAACGCGCCGCGAAGATCGCCTCGGCGCGCAGGTACGGGAGCCCGGCGACCAGTGGCTCGGACAGCGACGGATCGCTCTCGGCGAGTGCACGGACCGCCGGTGCCTCGCTGCCGTAGCGACCGGTAAGGTGGTCGAGTCCCTCGGCTTCGCCGCCGTCGGATCCACTGCCCTCGGCGCCCACGAACCGGAGCTTCTTCGTCCGGGACCGCGGCCGCCGGCGGCGGGCGAGGGGACTGCCGGGATCACGCAGCAACGCGTCGACGGTGTCGGCGGCCATGCGCCGGTACGTCGTGAGCTTGCCCCCGGTGACGGTGACGACGCCGCTGTCGGAGAGGTTCACCGCGTGGCGCCGCGACAGGTCCGCGGTGCGCGCATCGCCCGCCCGCCGCAGCGGGCGCAGGCCGGCCCAGGTCGCGATGACGTCGGCGGGCGTGACCGGGTCGGTGACGACGCGGTTCAAGGCGTCCAGGAGGTAGGCGATGTCTTCTGCCGTGCAGCGCGGTTCGTCGAGCGGGCCGTCGTAGTCGGTGTCGGTGGTCCCCACGTACGTGCGGTCGCCCCACGGCACCACGAAGATCGAGCGCCGATCCTTGGGGACGGGAACGACCACCGCGATGTCGTTCCGGACCTTCTCCCAGGGGACCGTGATGTGGATGCCCTTGGCCGGGCGCAGCGACGCGGGGTCGTCGCCCTCGTCGAGCGCCCGCACCTCGTCGGCCCATACCCCGGCCGCGTTGACGACCGCGGACGCCCGCACGTCGATCTCGGTGCCGTCGGCGACGATGCGCGCGCCCTGTACTCGGCCACCCAGCTTCCGCAGGTCCACGACCCCGGCGTGGTTGGCGACCGCCGCGCCGTGCGCGGCCGCGGTCCGGGCCAGCGCGAGCGTGAGACGGGCGTCGTCGGCCCGGGCGTCGTAGTAGAGGTACGCCCCGGCCATGTGCTCGCGAGCCAGCGTCGGCATGTAGGCGAGCGCCTTCTTGGTGGAGATGCGGTCGTGGCAGTGGCCGATTCGCAAGCCGCCCGAGAGGTCGTACATCCAGAGCGCCCAGCCCAGCGCCCGGGCGAGCTTTGGATTGATGGCGCCACCGCGCGCGAACAGAGGAAGCAGGAAGGGAAGGGGGCGCACGAGGTGCGGCGCGTTCCGCAGCGCGACCTGCCGTTCCGCCAGTCCCTCGCGCACCAGGCCCAGCTCCCGCTGCTGGAGGTAGCGCAGCCCGCCGTGCACGAGTTTCGACGACTTCGACGACGTCCCCGACGCGAAGTCGTCGCGCTCGACCAGTGCGGTGCGCAGACCGCGCGTGACGGCGTCGAGCGCAACGCCACAGCCGGTGATGCCGCCGCCGACCACGAGAACGTCGAAGCGCTCGTCGGCAAGCTGCCGCAGCGCGTCGCCCCGATCGAACGGCACCACGCTCACGGCGCCCACCCTAGTAACCCTCTCTGTCGTGCGCTCCGGCCGACTATGCGTGCCGCAACGCACAAACAGTCAGGCGACGGTGCCGGGCGCGCCACCGTCGGCGGTGAGCGGGTAGCCGGCGTCGACCCATGCGTGGAGACCGCCGGCGAGGTTGACGGCGTCGTAGCCGGCGGCGACGAGCTCGGCGGTGACGCGGGCCGAACGAGCGCCGCTCCGGCACACGACGACGATCGTCCCGTCCGTCGCCACCTCGTCCTGGCGGGCCGCGAGCTGGTCGATGGGGATGTGTGTCGACTCGGCGATACGGCCCGCCTCCCACTCGTCCGGCTCGCGCACGTCCAGGACCGGCGCGCCCGCCTCAGCTCGGCGCGCCGCCTCCACCGCGTCGACTTCGAATTCGGCCGGACTGCTCATCGCCACTACCTCAAGTCGCCACCGGCGCCGCCCGCCAGGCCTCGTAACCCCCGAGGATGTCGGAGACGTCGGTGAATCCGTGGGCCGAGAACACGCTCGCCGCGATCGACGAGCGGTACCCACTTGCGCAGAACACGACCGTAGGCGCGGCCGGATCGAGCGTCGCCAGCGTCTCGACCAGGTTCGGAAGTGGCGTGTTCAGCGCGCCCGGAATCGTGCCGCCGACCGCGAGCTCGCCCGGGCTGCGCACGTCGAGCAGTTGGAGAGTCGGCGT
>JBOGFL010000498.1:0-4081 GCA_050743285.1 Acidimicrobiia bacterium | reverse complement strand
GGTGACGGGACCGGTCGTCGACGTGGAGTTCCCGCCCGAGTCGCTGCCCGAGATCAACTTCGCGCTCGAGATGGACATCGAGATCGAGGGTGAAAAGGAGACGATCGTCGCCGAGGTCGCCCAGCAGATCGGCGACAGCAAGGTACGCGCCATCTGCATGAAGCCGACCGACGGGCTCAAGCGAGGCAGCGAGGTCCGCAACCTCGGGCACGGCATCACGATGCCGGTCGGGACCGGTGTGCTCGGCCACGTGTTCAACGTCATCGGCGTACCCCTCGACGTCACCGAAGACCAGCTTTCCGACATCGACGACCGGTGGGAGATCCACCGCAACCCGCCCCCGTTCGACGAGCTCCAGCCCGAAACGAGGATGTTCGAGACCGGCATCAAGGTCATCGACCTGCTCGAGCCGTACGTGCAGGGCGGCAAGATCGGCCTCTTCGGCGGCGCCGGCGACGGCAAGACCGTGCTCATTCTCGAGATGATCAACCGGGTCGCGACCCAGCACGGCGGCGTGTCGGTGTTCGCAGGGGTGGGGGAGCGCACCCGCGAAGGGAACGACCTCTGGCTCGAAATGCGGGAGTCGGGCGTCATCGAGAAGGCCGCGCTCGTCTACGGCCAGATGGACGAGCCTCCCGGCGTGCGCCTGCGGGTCGGACTCTCGGCACTCGCCGTCGCGGAGTATTTCCGGGACGTCCAGAACCAGGACGTGCTGCTGTTCGTCGACAACATCTTCCGCTTCGTGCAGGCCGGTTCCGAGGTGTCGACGCTGCTCGGCCGGATGCCCTCGGCGGTTGGCTACCAGCCCACGCTGGCCGACGAGATGGGCGAGCTCCAGGAGCGGATCACCTCCACCAAGGGCCGGTCGATCACGTCGGTGCAGGCGGTGTACGTGCCGGCCGACGACTACACCGATCCGGCGCCGTTCACGACGTTCACGCATCTCGACGCCACCACCGAACTGTCGCGTGACATCTTCGCTCGGGGGATCTACCCGGCAGTCGATCCGCTGGCGTCGACGTCGAACATCCTGGCTCCCGAGATCGTCGGCGACCGTCACTACGACGTCGCGCGGCGCGTCCAGGAGGTGCTCCAGCGATACCGGGAGCTCCAGGACATCATCGCCATTCTGGGCGTCGACGAGTTGTCCGAGGAGGACAAGCTCATCGTGGCCCGGGCCCGCAAGATCGAGCGGTTCCTATCGCAGCCATTCTTCGTGGGTGAGCAGTTCACCGGGCTGAAGGGGATCTACGTCTCGACCGACGAAACCGTCGAGAGCTTCGAAAAGGTCGTCGACGGAGAGGTCGATGAGCTGCCGGAACAGGCCTTCTACATGGTCGGCAACCTCGAATCGGCGATCGAGAAAGGCAAACAGCTCGAGCAAGAGGACTCGGATTCGTGAACGTCGAGGTCGTCTCGCCCGAAGAGATGCTCTGGCAGGGCGAGGCCGACATGGTCGTTGCCCGCACGATCGAGGGCGGCGAGATCGCGTTCCTGCGGGGGCACGAGCCGTTCCTCGGCGCGCTCGACATCGCGCCGGTGCGGATCATCCTGCCCGAATCGGGCGAGATCGCGGTCGCGGTGCACGGCGGCTTCGTGGAGGTCGCGAACGACCGGGTGCTCGTGCTCTCCGACGTCGCCGAGCTGCCGGAGCAGATCGACGTCGAGCGGGCCGCTGAGGCCAAGACGCGCGCCGAGGAGGTGCTGCAGCGCGAGCCCGAGAACCCCGAGGCGCTGCAGGCGCTGCAGCGCGCCGACGTGCGTCTGGCTCTTGTTGCGGACCAGCACGGGACTCCCGCGAGCCACTGACCACGCGTTTCCTGTTTGGTCACTGGATCGCGGTCACGCGCGGTCAGATGACCAACAATCCGGCGCTAGCGTTGCCGAATGCGCCGGTTCCTTCTGATCCTGTGCTGCGCGGGCGCGCTCCTCGTCGCGTGTGACGACGGAAGCACCCCCGCCGGCAGCGGCGGAATCGCGCCCTCGGCACGGGGTCGCGCCGAGCGTGGCAAGCCGTTCGAGGGGTTGGGAACCTGGGTCGATGCCTACGACTACGCTCCCGCGTTCCACGAGGACGGGGGGCCGCCGCAGGTTACGCCGGCCTCGGTTCACGACATGGCCGAGCTGGGCGTCAAGACGCTCTACCTCCAGGCCACCAAGAACGACGTGCGCTCGCCGGAGCCGATCATCGACGAGGACCTGGTGGCCGACTTCCTCGTCGCGGCCCACGACAACGACATCGAGGTAGTGGCGTGGTACCTGCCGCTGTTCGGTGACCTCGACACCGACTACAAGCACCTGAAGGCGCTCGACCAGTTCGCGGCCGACGGCGAGCGCTTCGACGGCATCGGGCTCGACATCGAATGGATCGAGGACGTTCCCGATCCGGTCGAGCGCGGCGACCGGTTGGTGCAGCTATCCGAGCGCCTGCGTGACCTGGTCGGCGACGACATGCCGCTGGCCGCCATCGTGTTTCCGGCCGTCCAGTTCGAGGTGATCAACCCGAGCCTGTGGCCCGAGTTCCCGTACCGAAGGCTTGCCGCCTTCTACGACGTGTGGATGCCGATGGCCTACTGGACCTTCCGGGACGGCGACTACCGCAACTCCTACACCTATACAGAGGAGAGCATCCGCCGGCTCCGCAGCAACCTCGGCGACCAACGTGCGCGGGTGCATCCGATCGGCGGGATCGCCGACATCGCCACCCCCGCTGACTACGGGGGATTCCTCGAAGCGGTGGAGGACACCGACTCGATCGGCTGGTCGGTGTACGACTACGACACGACGACGAGCGGGTCCTGGCCGTACCTGCGTGGCGACGCGGCCGTCCCACCGCAGGTCGTACCGGGCGACACCGACCGCTCCGCCGTCAGTGTCCACGGGTCGTGGCGGTGAGGTCGAACTGTCGTCGGCGCAGTTCGTCACCGCGACCGCGATGATCGCCGCGAGCAGCGCCACTCGGGCGCGCACTCAATCGAACTTCAGCGCCGAGAAACGCATGAGCTTGGGCCAGCGGTGCGTCGACTCGACCCGCCGGATCGTGCCGGACTTGGATCGCATGACGAGCGACTGCGTGCTGGCGCCCTCGCCCCAGTAGCGCACGCCCTTGAGGAGTTCGCCGTCGGTGATGCCGGTGGCCGCAAAGAACACGTCCTCGCCGGCGACGAGCTCGTCGATCGACAGCACCCGGTCGAGGTCGTAGCCGCCATCGAGCGCGGCCCGGCGCTCGTCGTCGTTGCGGGGCCAGAGCCGGCCCTGGATCGCGCCGTCGAGGCACTTCAGCGCGCAGGCGGCGATCACACCTTCGGGAGTCCCGCCGATGCCGAAGAGGATGTCGGCGCCGCTCTCGGGCCATGCGCACGAGATCGCGCCGGCGACGTCGCCGTCGGGAATGAGCTCGATGCGGGCACCCGCCTCCCGGCACGCGCTGATGATCTCGCCGTGCCGGTCGCGGTCGAGGATCACGGCGGTGACGTCGTCGACGTCCTTCCCGAGCGCCTTGGCCACGGCGCGGAGATTGTCGCCGACCGGGGCGTCGAGGTCGATGGCGTCGGCCGCGTCGCGACCGACCGCGATCTTCTCCATGTACACGCACGGACCGGGGTCGAACATGGTTCCCCGCTCCGCGAGCGCGATCACCGCGATGGCGTTGGGCCGGCCGAGCGACGTCAGCGTCGTGCCGTCGATGGGATCCACCGCGATATCAGTGGGCGGGCCACCGCAGCCGATCTCCTCGCCGTTGAAGAGCATGGGCGCTTCGTCCTTCTCGCCCTCGCCGATGACGACCACGCCTTCCATCGACACGCTGTTGAGCACGAGGCGCATCGCGTCGACGGCAGCCTGGTCGGCGGCTTCCTTGTCACCGCGACCCATCCACCGGCCGGCGGCCAGCGCAGCCGCCTCGGTGACCCGAACGAGCTCCATCGCAAGGTTGCGATCCGGGGCCTGAGGCTCCTGTTCCATTCGTGTGTTCTCCCGTGACGGAGCCTGACTGTACCTACCTCGACCCCCTTCCCCTCTCCCACCCACCGCCACCCTCAACGGCGTGCCTCCGGCCCGCCGCTACGCTTCGGCAATGCCC
>JBOGFL010000497.1:0-4196 GCA_050743285.1 Acidimicrobiia bacterium | reverse complement strand
TTCCAGACCCGAAACCCGATCCACCGCGCCCACGAGTACCTCACGAAGGTCGCGTTGGAGCCGGTCGACGGGCTGCTCGTCCACCCCCTCGTCGGCGAGACCAAAGGTGACGACATTCCGGCCGACGTGCGGCTGCGGTGCTACGAGGCCCTGCTCGACGGCTATTACCCGGCCGACCGCGCGCTGCTGGCGATGTTCCCCGCACCGATGCGGTACGCCGGACCGCGCGAAGCGGTCTTCCACTGCATCTGCCGCCGCAACTACGGCGCGACGCACTTCATCGTCGGGCGCGATCATGCCGGCGTCGGCGACTACTACGGCACTTACGCCGCCCAAGACCTGCTGCGGGAGATCGGCGCCGACGAGCTCGGCATCACGCCGGTCTACTTCGAGCACTCTTTCTTCTGCCGGACGTGCGGCTCGATGGCCTCGGCCAAGACGTGCCCGCACGACTCCGGCGACCACGTCCATCTTTCGGGCACGAAGGTGCGGGAGCTGCTCACCGCCGGTGAGATGCCGCCGGTCGAGTTCACCCGACCCGAGATCGCCCGCCTGTTGATCGAGGCCACCCGCGAGTCGGGAGGTGGAACATGAGCATCGACGTCGACGAGCTGCGCGCGGTGCCGCTCCACGCCGAAGTCGAAGAAGAGGTCGCCAAGTTCGAGGCGACCGTCAAGGAGTACCTGGCGGGCGACGTCGACGAGGACGTCTTCCGCGTGTTCCGCCTGAACCAGGGCATCTACGGCCAGCGCCAGGGCGGGCACAACCAGATGGTGCGGATCAAGATCCCGCACGGCCGCATCACCCCCGACCAGCTCGAGATGATGGCCTACATCTCCGAACGCTACTCCCGAGGCTGGAGCCACCTGACCACGCGCCAGAACGTGCAGGTGCACTTCGTCTCGCTCGAGAAGACGCCCGAGGTTCTCCGGCTCCTTGCTTCGGTTGGGCTCACCACCCGTGAAGCGTGCGGCGACACGGTTCGCAACGTGGCCGGCTGCCATCTCGCTGGCGCGTGCCCCTACGAGGTGCTCGACATCACTCCGTGGGCGCAGGCGACCACCGAGCACTTCCTGCGCAATCCGATCGCGCAGCGTCTGCCGCGCAAGTTCAAGATCAACTTCTCGGGCTGCGCGACCGACTGCGGCCAGGCGATGTTCAACGACGTCGGCGTGGTCGCGGTGAGCCGCCCCCGGCCGGACGGGACCCTCGAGCCCGGTTTCCGGGTCTTCATCGCCGGCGGGCTGGGCGCCAACCCCCACCCGGCGCTGGCCCTCGAGGAGTTCACCTCCCGCGAGGACCTTCTCCCGACGATCGAGGCTGCGCTCCGGGTCCAGGACCACCACGGCAACCGTGACAACAAGCTCCGGGCCCGCATGAAGTGGCTGGTCGACACGATGGGCATCGACGAGGTGCGCGAGCGGATCTTCAAGGAGCGGAAGTTCCTCCGCGCCTCGGCCAACTGGCCCGGTGGCCTCCCGGAGACGGTTCGCGAGCGCGGCGACGAGGCCGCCGGTGTGACCGGCGACATCTCCGGCGCGCCGGGCATGACGCCGGTGCGGCTGCAGGCCACCGACCCGTACCGCCGGTGGGAGGAAGCGAACGTCGTGCGGGGGCGGGCCAACGGCACGGTGAGCGCCTACGCCCACGCCCACCTCGGTGACATCACCACCAACCAGTTCCGCGCGCTTGCCGACATCCAGCGCGACTTCGCCGCCGACGTGCGCATCACGAACCGTCAGAACCTCGTGCTGCGGGACCTGCGCGAAGACCAGCTGCGCCCGCTGTACGACCGGCTCGCGGCCATCGACATGGGCGGCGCGGGTGCTGAGCTGGCGCGTGACGTGGTCGCTTGCCCCGGCGCCGACACGTGCAACCTCGCCGTTACCCAGTCGCGCGGCCTCGCCGACGACATCGGGCGGGAGCTCGAAGAGGCCGGGCTCGCCGACGTCGGCGGCGTGAAGGTCAACATCTCGGGCTGCACGAACTCGTGTGGCCAGCACCACACTTCCGACATCGGTTTCTTCGGTCTCGAGCGTCGGGCACACGGTCGCGCCGCGCCCGGCTACCAGATGCTTCTCGGCGGTCGCCTGGGTCAGACCGAGGTCGAGTTCGGCGAGAAGGCGGTCAAGTTGCCGGCCCGGAACGCGTCGACCGCAGTCGTGCGGGTGGTCGGTCGCTTCGCCGAGGAGCGCGAGGCCGGCGAGTCGTTCCGGCAGTGGCTCGACCGATCGGGCGGCGCCAAGAACGTGGGCACCGCGCTCAAGGACCTCGACGAGTTCCCGACTCCCGAGGACGGCCCCGACTACTACGTCGATTTCGACGAGACCGGCCCGTACACGGCCGAAGTCGGCGACAGCGAGTGCGCCACGTGACCGCGACTCAGGAAGTCGCCGTCCCCGATCTCGCCGAGCTGGCGGACGTGTCGCGCCGGCTCGAGCACCAGCCCGCCACCGAGATCATCCGCTGGGCGTACGAGCGCTACGACGAAAGCCTCGTACTGGCGTCGTCGTTCCAGGACTGCGTCCTCCTCGATCTCGCGGTCCAGGTTGCGCCCGAGATCGAAGTCGTGTTCCTCGACACCCAGTACCACTTCGCCGAGACGCTCTGGTACGTCGACCAGCTCCGTAGCCGGTACGACGTGAACCTCCGGGTGTTCGAGCCCGAGTCGCAACCGGACGACCGCTGGCTCGACGACCCCGACGGCTGCTGCAAGATCCGCAAGGTCGAGCCGCTCCAGCGGGCACTCGACGGCAAGGCGGCGTGGATGACCGGGCTCCGTCGTTCCGAGACGCCCCAGCGCGCATCGGCCCCGATCGTCAGCTGGGACCTCGGCCGGGGCCTCGTCAAGGTGAACCCGATCGCGACGTGGTCGGATGCCGACGTGGCCGGCTACGCCCACGACCGCGGGCTGCCCGAGCACCCGCTCCGAGAGCGCGGCTACGCGTCCATCGGCTGCTGGCCCTGCACCCGTCCCGTTCACAATGGGGACGATCCCCGCTCCGGCCGCTGGGCCGGAACCGACAAGATCGAGTGCGGTCTGCACGACTGAGCGTTTGACCTGACCGTGCGGTTGGGTCAGATTCCGGCGGTGGTACCGGTTCTGTGAGTTCGCGGCGCAGGAATCAAGACATGCTGGGCACGCCCGTCGTGCCGCCCGGCCGCCTCACTCGTGGCATCGTCCGGGCCCGGGCGGGCCTGCTGGGTGCCCACCGGCGGGCGGCGCCACCCTCGATCCGGGTGCTCGAGGGCCTGTTCGGGATCTTCGACAACCGGGTCCTGCGCCTGCTCGTCGACCTCGATCTTCCTGATCGGCTCGACCGGCCTCATGACATCGTCGAACTGGCCGCCGCGACCGGCCGCGATCGCGACGCGCTCGACCGGGTGCTGCGTTACGCGGTGGGGCGAGGCTTCCTCGGCCGGGACCGGGGCGGGCACTATCGCGCCAACGCGGTGACGCGCGTGCTGCGACGCGACCACCCCAACTCGTGGAGGGGCTGGGTCGAGTTCGCCGGCAGCGACTGGTTCTGGGACAGCTGGTTGCAAGCCGACGCGTCGCTCCGTGGCGGCGGTGGGAACGGCACCCGAGTCGCGACCGGGCATGAGTTCTTCGACTACGTGACGCACGTCGACGCCGACGCGGGCCGCGCGTTCAACGCGGCGATGGAGGCGGGGGCGACGCTCCAGGCGTACACGCTCAGCCACGGCCTCGATTGGCGCGGGACCGCGAGTGTTTGCGATGTCGGCGGCGGGACCGGCGCCGCCCTGGAGGTCTTGCTCGAGAGCCAACCGCACCTCCGCGGGACGCTGTTCGACCTGCCTGCCGTAGTCGCGGCGGCGCGACCGGTGCTGCGGTCGGGCACCTTGTCCTCCCGGTGTCACGTCGAAGGGGGCGACTTCTTCTCCGCAGTGCCGGCCGGCGCCGACCGCTACCTGCTCCTGGCCGTGGTCCACGACTGGGACGACGACCGGGCGAGCCGGATTCTCGGCTGCGTCCGCGACGCCATGCGGCCCGACAGTCGCGCGTTCGTCATCGAGAGCGAACTGTCGGGCGCGCCGCGCGACGAGTTCGTGCAGGCGAGCGACCTGCTGATGTGCGCGCTGGCGAGCGGTCGGGAACGGACGGCCGGCCAGTTCGATGCGCTGTTCGCCGCGAGTGGACTCACCCGGCTGCGTACGATCCCGTTGGCCACCGG
>JBOGFL010000496.1:0-2127 GCA_050743285.1 Acidimicrobiia bacterium | reverse complement strand
GCCATAGGCCTCGACAGTAACACCGGCAACACCAGTATCAAAGGGACACTTCGGTCCCATCCGGCAGCCGGGCCCGGTACTACAGGGCCGGGACGTACCCCCCGTTGACCGGGTACACCTGTCCGGTGATCCAGGCCCCGGCGTCGCTGCAGAGCAGCACCGCCAGCGGAGCCGGGTCCTCGGGGTTCCCGAGGCGGCCCGCGGGATAGGCCCGGGTGATCAGCTCGACCCGTTCGGGGTTCCGCTCGTCGCCGTCGGCGAGCGCCCCATGGCGGATGGTCCCCAGTGAGATGCAGTTCACGGTGACACCGTCCCGCCCGACTTCGGCCGCCAGGCCGCGCGAGAAGCCCATCGCCGCCGCCTTGGCTGCGCCGTACACCGCCTGGCGGCGTTCGCCCTTCCGGCCGGCGTCGGAGACGATCGTGAGCACCCGCCCCCACCCGCGTTCGAGCATGGCCGGGAGGTAGGCGCGCGTCACCCCGAGCACCGCGGCCAAGTTGACACGCAGGATCGGATCCCAGTCTTCGGGGCCGGAGTCCACGAATGCGATATGACGAGTGCCGCTCACCCACGAGAGCATCCCGGTGCCGGCATTGTTGACGACGATGTCGACGGGTCCGGTCTGCTCGGCCATCTCACCCACCACCCGGCCGTCGGTGACGTCGGCTACCACCGGTCGCGCCGCGCCGCCGCCGTCGGCCGAGATCGCTTCCGCGGCCTTCGTGGCCCGGTCCCCGTCGATGTCGTTGATCCAGACCTCACAGCCGGCGCGAGCCAGATGGGCGGCGATCTCGAGGCCGACCCCGTTGCCCGCGCCGGTGACGATCGCGACCTTGCCGTCCAGGCCGATCGAGAACAGCGACACCTCAGCGAACGGGAGGAGGGGGCCAGGCTCCCCTGCCGAACTCTCCCCGACGCCGCTGCCTTCGACGAGCGCCGGGTTCGGGCCGGCAACGCCGGCCGTCTGCACGCGAGCTTCGTGAGGAGATGGCCACGAAACCCAAGAGCTCCTTTTGCGCGACGAGCGAGCGGCGAGCTCCGTGGACGTCGAGCGGGCTGTGCCTCACGGCGGCACGGTAGCCTGGCGCGCCGGCGGGCTACACCTCGACGACGACTGGGATGACGATCGGGCGCCGGCGGGTCCGGTCGTTGATGAAGCGGGCCAGCGCGCCGCGAGCGTGGCGGCGGATGGTTTCGAAGTCGGTCGAGCCCTCGGCGGCGGCTTCGGCCACTGACGTGCGCACGGCCTCCCGCGCCTCGTCCAGCAACTCTTCCGCCTCCGGCGCGTACACCCAACCGCGGGTGACGATCTCGGGGCCGGTCACGAGCTCGCCGGTCCCGGCATCGATGGTCACGATCACCACGACGACGCCTTCCTGGGCCAGCGCCCGGCGGTCGCGCAGCACCCCGTGGCCGACGTCGCCGACGATCCCGTCGACGTACAGATAGCCGGAGGGAACCGCGCGGCGCTCGACCTCGATCGCCTTGCGTTTCAAGGTGAGGACGTCGCCGTCCTCGCAGATCAGCACGTGGTCGTCGGGTACGCCGACGGCCCGGGCCAGCCGGGCGTGATTGACAAGGTGCCGGTATTCGCCGTGCACGGGAACGAACCAGTCGGGACGGAGGAGGCTGAGCATGAACTCGAGCTCACCCTGGGAGGCGTGCCCAGAGACGTGGACGCCGGCCCCGGCGCCGTGCACGACCTCGGCCCCGGACCGGTGCAAGCCGTCGATGACGCGGGCCACGTTGGCCTCGTTGCCGGGGATCGCATGAGCGGAGATCACGACGAGGTCGTCGGGCCCGACCTTCACGAGCTTGTGCTCGTGCGCGGCCATCAGGGCCAGCGCGCTGAGGGGCTCACCCTGCGACCCCGTGCAGACGATGCAGACCTCGCCCGGCGCGAACGAGGGCGCCTCGTCGATGTCGATGACGCGGTCGGCCCGGATGTCGACGAGCCCCATCTCGCGAGCGAGCGACACGTTGTGCAGCATCGACCGGCCGAGGAACGCGACCCGCCGGCCGTGGTCGATCGCCGCCTGCGCGACCTGCTGCACGCGGTGGATGTGCGACGCGAACGACGCCACGATCACCCGCTGCTGCCGGTGGGCGTCGAGGAGCGCCTCCATC
>JBOGFL010000495.1:0-1865 GCA_050743285.1 Acidimicrobiia bacterium | reverse complement strand
GGTTGCGTACGGGACGATGGCCAAGGCCGAACGCGCCCGCCGCCATGCCGGCGCGGCGGCCGCGCTCGAGGAGCGAGGCGACGAGACACTCGAAGCCCGCGCCGGCCACTGGGGCGCGGCGGCCGAGCTCACCCGCGAGGTCGGTCATGTCGATGGTGTTCCCGACGATGCGGTCGAGCGTGCGGTTGCGACCCTCGAGCAGTCGGCACAGCAAGCCGAGCGGACCGAGCACCACCGGCGCAGCCAAGCGAGCTTCGACCGCGCGCTCTCGCTGCTGCCGGCGACGGGTGAACCGCACCAACGGTGGCGCCTGCTCCTCGGGCGGGCCCGGGCCCGTGCCGAGCAGCGGTCCCTCGATGGCGCGCGTCAAGACGCCACTGCGGTGCGCGAAGAGGCGGGCGCGGCGGGCGATGCCCGTACCGAGACGTGGGCCCTCACCGTGATCGGCGACGTGCAGCAGAAGGCGGGCGACTACGCGGCGTCATCGGCGACGTTGCACGATGCGGTCGGCCGGTGGCGCTCGCTCGGTGATCCCGGCGGCACCGCCGAAGCGCTCCGGATCTCGGGCATGACCGATCTGTTCCAGTCCGCGTACGACGAAGCCGAGGCGGAGATCGGCGAGGCGCGCGCGCTGTACGAATCGCTCGAAGACCGCCGCGGTCAGGCGTGGGCGCTCCAGAACCTCGCGTGGATCTCGTTCATGCGCGGGGACCCGGTGCTTGCCGACGAACGGGTCGACGCCTCGGCCGAGTTGTTCGCCGAGATCGGTGACTGGGGCGGACTGAGTTGGGCACTCGGGCTTCAGGGTTGGGTCCGCTTCAACCAGGGCCGGCTGGACGAGGCGCGCGCCCTCACCGAGCGGATTCAACCCGAGGCCGAGGACTCCGGCAACCGGTGGGCCTTTGCGATGGGAGAGGTGCTCCTCGCCCAGGTCGCGCTGTGGCAGGGCCGGGGCGAAGAAGCCATCGAACGCGGGCGCGATGCCCACGCCGTGTTCAGCGAGATCGCCGACCGCTGGGGCCAAGGGCAGGGCCTGTTGCCGGTGGCGCGGGCGCTGGCCGCCCGGGGGCGGCGCGACGAAGCCGTCGACGTGATCAACCGGGCCGCCGAGTTTCTCGTGCCCGCCACGCGTAACGCCGAGTGGATTCGCGTCTTCCAGGCGACGGTGTTCTCCGCGCTGGGCGAAGGCCGGGAATCGATCAGCGCGCTCGAGGCCCTCGACTTTCCCCCGAAGGGCGAGCTCATCAGCGACGAACGCCGCAACGCGCTCGCCATCGCCCGCCTGCAGTGCGGACGCCCCGCCGAAGCCCTACCCGACGTGGAGGCCCAGGTGGCGGCGGCGCGCTCGCCCGGCGCGCTGACGGCGGCGGCGGCGATCCTCACGCTGGTTCTCGCCGCGGTCGGACGTCCCGACGACGCGCTCGAGGCCGCGGACCAGGTCCTCGAAACCGGGGGCACCTACCTCGACCGCCTGAGCGCAAAGATCGGACAGGGCTTCGCCCTCGGCCAGCTCGGCCGAACCGAAGACGCCATCGCGACGTTCGACGACGCGATCGCGACGGTCGACGAGACCGACGCCCGTCTCGATCAGGGCCTCGCCCGACTCGCCCGGGCGCACACGCTGTTCGCCGCCGGCCATGCCGCCGCCGGTGCCGCACTCGCCGACGCCCGGTCCCGACTCGGCAGCCTCGGCGTGGCCGCACCCGGTTGGGAAACCGCCTATGCGCTCGCCGCCACCGGCGGCGAGGTCACCGCGGGCGCCGCCGTGAGCAGCTGACTAGCGGACGAGCGAGCCGGCCCGCAGCTTGTCGAGGACACGCGCACAGGCGAGGGCGTCGGCGAACGTGGGCACATCAGGTCCGGAC
>JBOGFL010000494.1:0-14716 GCA_050743285.1 Acidimicrobiia bacterium | reverse complement strand
GGATCAGGCCCCCGCACGTCCCGAAGGCGGGCAGCCCGGCCGCGAGCCGGGCCCGCAGCGGTTCGAGCAGCTCCGATGTGACGAGCAGGCGGCCCATCGTCGTGGATTCGCCACCGGGAAGAAACAGCGCGTCGACCGCGGCCAGGTGCTCGGGGCCCCGTACCTCGACCACATCGACGTCGAGGGCGTCGAGTACCTCAATGTGCTCGCGAAACGCTCCCTGCAGCGCAAGGACGCCGGCCTTCATGACCTGGGGGCACCTGGTCGGTGCTCACCAGCCCCGCTCCGAGAGGCGCACCTCGACCGAGCCGGATTCCTCGCCGCGCATCGGATCGCCGAGGCCGCGCGAGACCTTGGCAACGATCGCGGGGTCCGCGTGGTGCGTCGTGGCTTCGACGATCGCCTTCGCTCGCGTCCCCGGGTCCGACGACTTGAAGATGCCGCTGCCGACAAACACCGCCTGCGCGCCGAGCTGCATCACCAGAGCGGCGTCGGCAGGCGTCGCCAGTCCGCCGGCGCAGAACAGAGGCACCGGGAGCTCACCCCGTTCGGCGACCTCCTGCACGAGCTCGACCGGTGCTCGGTGGTCTTTGGCGGCGGCGAACCGCTCGGCCTCGTCGGCCACGGTCAGACGCCGGATGTCGCCGAGAATCGAGCGCAGGTGACGGACCGCCTCCTTCACGTCACCGGTGCCGGCCTCGCCCTTCGAGCGGATCATCGCCGCGCCTTCCGAGATGCGGCGCAGCGCTTCGCCGAGGCTGGTGGCCCCGCAGACGAAGGGCACCGTGAAGGCCCACTTGTCGACGTGATGCGCCTCGTCGGCGGGCGTGAGGACCTCGCTCTCGTCGACGTAGTCGACGCCGAGTGATTCGAGGACCTGCGCCTCTGCGAAGTGGCCGATGCGGCACTTGGCCATCACCGGGATCGTCACCGCGTCCTTGATGCCGTCGATCATCGACGGGTCGCTCATCCGGGCGACGCCGCCGTCGCGGCGGATGTCGGCCGGCACGCGCTCGAGGGCCATCACCGCGACGGCACCGGCGTCCTCGGCGATACGGGCATGCTCGGCGGTGACGACATCCATGATGACGCCGCCCCGCAGCATCTCGGCGAGACCGCGCTTCACGCGTGCGGTCCCCGTCGTGCGCGCCTCGGTCATACGGCCAGTCTACCGGTCGCCCTCGGCTGGCCCCGCGGGTTCAGGGAGTCGGCGGCGGCGGGGCCGACGGCGCGGTCGGTGCCGGGGGGACGATGGTGACCGGCGAGTCGACCGGCAGGTACTCGACCCAGGTCGGGCCGGGCTCGAGCCGAATCTTCTTGCCGGTGGCGTCGACGAACTCGGTGACCTGCTCGCGCACCGGCCGCACCCAGCGGCCCCGCTTCACCTGGCCATCGGTGAACACCCACGCGTCACCGTCGCCGACGATCGTCCCCTCGCCACCGGAACCCTGGTACACCGTGAACTGGACGATCACATTCGTGGGCGCGATCTGGATCCCGTTGTCCATGACGAACGGCACGCCGCCGATGTCCCGTTTCCACGTACCCGCGACCTCGTCCCAGGTGTACGTCGGCGCGTAGTGCGCGTCGTCCTCGAACTTAAAGCCGACCGTGAAGGCGCTCACGTCCTCGTCGCCGTTGAACACCTTGTCGTCGTCCAGGTAGGGAAAGAGGTCGGGCGGGGGCACCGGCTGGCCCCCGAACGCTTCGAGCAGGTCGCCGTGCCCATACAGGTTGTGAGGCGCGACCTTTTCGTCGCTACGGAAGAACGCGTCGCCGGCGTTGTTCTCGTCCACGATGGTGACCGGCGCGGACCGAACCAGATTGACGTTGTCTTCGGTGCCACCCGAGAACACGAAGATGCCGCCGAGGGGCCAGACGATCTCGCTGTCCATCGCCCGCACCGAACGGATCGGGCCGATCGGCTCGGGCACCCGGGAGTTGAACACCGCGTTGAATCGAGTGATGCCGAACTCGACCTCTTCCTCGTACACCACGTCGGCCATCTCGAGGCCGGACTGGGGCCGGGCGTCCTCGAAGTCGGCGTTGTCGATCTTCACGAACAGGGCGGGACGGGAGCGGGCCACGCCGTCCGGGTCGGGGAGGCCGGTGAGCGGCGCGGTCGGCACCCCCGGCTCGGCCTTCTTTTTCGGAGCCGACTTCTCCTCTTCTCCACCACTGTCCCCGCAGGCGGCGGCGAACACGGCGAGGGCAAGAGCGAGGGCGGCGGCGAGCGAGCGGCGGGCCAAGCGGTTCACATCTCTTTCAATATCCGAATCCGCTCGTCGAGCGGTGGATGGGTGTCGAATGCCCGATTGAGGCGGGAGCCGCGGTGCCCCTCCTCGCGGTCGAGCGGTGACTCGATCCAGAGCTGGGCGGTGGCCCGCGTCGCCTCCCTGACCACGGCCTGGTTGGCCCGGAGCTTCTCCAACGCCGAGATCAGTCCGGGGGGGTAGCGGGTGAGTTGCACGCCACTGGCATCGGCCTGGAGCTCGCGCCTCCGGCTGAGCGCGAACTGCATGAGCACCGCCGCGATCGGTGCCAGCACCAACAACGCGAGCGACGCGATGGCGAGAATTGCCCCCACCGGATTGTTGCCGCCGCCGCTGTCACGGTTGCGGCCGCCGCCCCAGAACATGAACCGCAGTCCGAGATCGGACAGCAACGCGATCGCACCCACCGCGGTAACGGCGACGGTGCTGACGAGGATGTCGTAGTTCTTCACGTGCGCGAGCTCATGGGCGAGGACGCCTTCGAGTTCCACCCGGTTCATGGTCTCGAGGAGCCCGGTGGTGACGGCGAGGGCAGCGTGCTTCGGGTTCCGTCCGGTGGCGAACGCGTTGGGCGCCGTGTCCTGCACGACGTACAGGCGGGGCTTCGGCAGGCCGGCGGCAATGCACAGTCCTTCGACGAGGTTGTGATACCGCTGGTATTCGGGTCCCTCGGCGGGCTTGGCCCGGGTGGCGGCAAGCGCGATGCGGTCGGAGTACCAGTACGAGCCCAGCGCGAGCCCTATCGCGAAAACGATGGCGATGACGAAGCCGACGAGTCCGTAGCCGAGCAAGAAGTTGAACGCGATGACGACGATCGCGATCAGGAGCGCGAACGCGGCGAGGAGCAGGATTGTTCGCCGCTTGTTGCGCGCGATCTCCTCGTACACAGCGAGACCTCGAACTCAGGCGCCGGGAGGGCGAAGCGCTAGAACTGGACTTGCACCGGGCCCGTGGACGCGGTGTCGGCCTCGAAGAACTCGCGCTTCTCGAAGTTGAACACACCGGCGATGGTGTTGGCCGGGAAGGCCTGGATCTTGTCGTTGAAGCGGTTCACGGTGTCGTTGTAGAACTGGCGCGAGTAGGCGATGCGGTCTTCGGTGGTGGTGAGCTCTTCCTGAAGGTTCAGGAAGTTCTGGTTCGCCTTCAGGTCGGGATAGGCCTCCGCCACAGCGAACAGGCTCTTCAGTGCACCGCTCAGGACGTTCTCCGCCTCGGCCTGCTCGCCGGGTGTCTGCGCCCCCATCGCCGCGCTGCGGGCCTGGGTGACCGCCTCGAACGTCTGCCGCTCGTGGGCGGCATACCCCTTGACCGTCTCGACGAGGTTCGGGATCAGGTCGTAGCGGCGCTTCAGCTGCACATCGATCTGTGACCACGCGTTGTCGACACGGTTCCGGAGCCTCACCATCGAGTTGTAGGTGAAGATCAGGAACAGCAAGAAGATGACGACGAGCGCGGCGATGACGATGAGAGCGATGGTCACGTTGATCCCCGGTACTGGCGGTGGAGGACAGCAAACATCATACGCGGCTCCCCTGGGACGCGCGGGCCTCCTCGTAAACGGGAACGAAGCGTTCGGCGAGCCGGATCATCGAGAATTCGTCGGCGCGCCGGCAGCCGGCGTCGACGAGCCGCTGCCGCCGTTGCGGATCTCGGAGCAGCGCGCGGAGAGCGTCCCGGAGCGCGGCGGCGTCACCCGGCGGTACGAGGAGCGCCTCCCGGTCCGGTCGGGCGACGGCCTCGTAGCCGGGGATCGTGGTCGCCACCACGGCGGTGCCGGCAGCCATCGCTTCGAGCAACACCAGGCCGAACGACTCGCCGTGCCGAGCCGGGAAGCAGGCGACGGTGGCGGCGCGCAGGCGGCGCGCCTTCTCTTCGTCGGGGATTCGGCCCAGCCACTCGACGCCGCGCGGAGACCCGACGCGTAGCTCCTCGTTGTCGGGCCCGTCGCCTGCGACCCAAAGCTCCGCTTCGTCCTCCAGCCCGGCGAAGGCACTGAGCAAGACGTCGAGGCCCTTGCGCGGCTCGTGGCGCCCGACGAAGAAGATCGCCGGGCGGCTCGCGGGCCACGGCGCCGCGGCCGCGAAACGGTCGACCTCGACCCCGTTGGGGAGAACCCGGTACGTGCCGCCGAACGCCTCCTCGGCCAGGCGCCGCGCCTCTTCCGAAACCGCGGTACGCACCGAGAGCCGGCGCACCCAGCGGGTCAGCGGCGGGCGGAACGCCCGGTACCAGGGATGCTCGCCGGCCACCGCGGCATGGAAGGTCCCGACCGTCGGCGCCGGCGTGCCCAGCAGGGCGGCCTGGGGCGGACCCGGTACGAGCGGCTCGTGGAGATGGACAACGTCGGGCTCGAACACGCGGATCGCTTCGAGGGTCCGCGCCGCGACCGCGCGTCCGGAGGCGATCGGGGCGACCGATCCGTTGGTCACCACTCCACGCGTGGGGCCGACGACGGTGACCCCCGGTTCCGGCGGCGGTCCGTCGCACGGGCCCACGACCCGCGCGTCAACGCCCCGGTTGCGGAGCGCGCGGCTGAGCCCGAGGACCTGATCCTGGACGCCGCCGAACACCGACATCGAATACGGGCACACGATCATCACTCGGAGCGGGGTGGAGTCAGTACTGGCCATTGCGGTCACTCGGCCAGTTGGGTTGCATCAGGTGCCACTGCTCGGGCGCGGCGCGGATGAGTTCTTCGAGGCGCCCCGCGAGCAACTCCGTGACGCGCCGCACGTCGTCGCGAAGACGGCCCTGCCGCGCCGCTTCGACCGGCGCCTGTACCACCGCGCGGTGTTTTCCGCGCGGCGAGAAATACACGGCTGCGGGGAGCAGCGCGGCGCCGGTTCGCAATGCGAGGAGCGCAGGGCCTGACGGCATCGTCGTGCGCTCGCTGAAGAACTCGACTTCGACTCCGTTCCCCGGGATGTCGCGGTCGCACAGCAGCGTGACCACCCGCCCGGCCCGGAGCGCGGCGAGCAAGGCGTTGCCGACGTTGGGTCCGAGCGGGACGATGTCGATGCCCGCCCGCTGGCGGATGTCGGCGAACCAGTCGAAGAGCTCCGGCGGCTCGACCGGCTCGGCGACTGCGACCGGCCGGAACCCGCGCTCGGCGAACCACGCGCCCGCGAAGTCCCACCCTCCGACGTGCGGGAGCGCGACGACAACGCCTTTCCCCGCCGCGACCCCGTCCAAGAAGTGCTCGCCGCCCTCGAGCTCGAAGCGGGTGCTGAGATCGCGGGTCGCCACGTCGACCGGGAGGCGGAAGAGCTCCCACCAGTACCGGCCGTACGAGTCGAACGTGTCGGACACGGCCCGGCGCAGCGCCAGGCCGTCGAGGCGACCCCCGGAAACGCGGGACAGGTTGCGCTCGACCTGCGCCCGCCGTTGCGGCGTCGCCCGGGCGATGACGCGGCTCAGTGCCCGCGCGCCCGGCTCGCCGGCCGCGGCGGGGAGGAGCTGGGCGAGCCCGGCACCGGTTCGGTAGAGGAGAACGGAGGCCAGCTCGGAGAAGGAGTGCGGCACCTCAGGGACGGGTACGCGGGCGGTCGCGCGCGTCCCGCCGGCCACGGCGTCCCTCGCCTGCCGGGCTCCGCGCCGTCCACCAACGCGGGAACCGGCGCGGTTCCCCGTCGCCGTCGCGCCGGTGTCGCGTGAACGGCACCGACGGGCTCGCCGGGAGCCCGGACGCCTGGCGCCACACCGTGAAGAACCGCCACGCAGCGGTGAGGGCGGTGGCGACGAGCATGAACCACAGGACCGGCACGAGCAACAAGCTCGCGAATGCGAGCCCGACGCCGAGCAGCACGAGGCGTTCGGCGCGTTCCATCAGGCCGCCGCGCGCCGAGAAGCCGAGGCTCTCGGCCTTGGCCCGCTCGTACGACACCAGCAGCGACAGCCCGAGCACAGCCAGCGCGAGCACCGGCAGGTACCTGCTCTCGCCGGCGAGGTACCACGCGACGCCGCCGAGCAGAACCCCGTCGGAGACCCGATCGGCGACCGAGTCGAGGAACGCGCCCCGCGGCCCGGCGGTACCGCTGTGCCGGGCGACCGACCCGTCGAGCAGGTCGGGAACGCCGGTCGCGACGAGGCCGATCACCCCCAGGACCAGGTGGCCCGTGGCCACGAAGAGCGCGGCCGCGACGGCACAGAGCAGTCCGAGGAAGGTGAGCCAGTTGGCGTTGATCCCGGCGCGGGTCAGTCGCTGACCGACCGGGTCGAGCGCTCGCTCGGCCTTTGCGCGCCAGCGCCCATCGAGCATGGGGGCTCCTGGGGCCGGTTGCGGACAAATGCGACGGTACCACGCCCCCGGCCCGGGACGGGCGTTCCCGTCGGCTGTTTACAATCGCCCCGAGCGCCGGAGATCAAGACATCGGGGGACGTGGGTGAAGACGTATCCGACCGCGAAGATCCGCAACGTCGCGCTGGTGGGGCACGGGGGCGCGGGGAAGACCTCGCTCACCGAGGCGCTGCTGTTCGTGGCGGGGACGATCCCCCGTATGGGCAAGGTCGAGGACGGCACCACGGTCGCCGACTTCGACGCCGAGGAGGCCCGCCGCCAGATCTCGGTGTCGCTGGCGGTCGCACCCTTCGAGTTCGAGGGCCACAAGATCAACGTGCTCGACACACCCGGCTACGCCGACTTCGTGGGTGACGTGGCCGCGGCACTGCGGGCCGCCGACCTCGCGGTCTTTGTCGTCTCCGCGGTCGAGGGAGTCGAGGTCCAGACGCGGGCCGCGTGGCGCATGGCCGAGGACCGCAACATCCCGCGCGCGATCTTCGTGAACAAGCTCGACCGGGAGCGCGCCTCGTTCGCCCGCACGCTCGACGACCTCAAGGCGCGCTTCGGCACGGGCGTCGCACCACTCGAGCTGCCAATCGGCGAAGAGACGTCATTCACCGGCGTCATCGACCTCCTGCGTGACACCGCCATCACCTACACCGACGCCAAGCCCTCGGAAGGGCCGGTGCCCGGTGAGCTCGCCGACGAGGCGGCCAAAGTGCACGATGCGCTGGTCGAGGGCATCGTCGTCGCCGATGACGCCCTCATGGAGCGGTACCTCGCCGACGAGGCGATCGAAGTCGCCGAACTCGAACACGCGCTCGCGCAGGGCATTGCCGACGCGTCGGTGTTCCCGGTCCTGTGCGGGAGCGCGACCCGGCTGATCGGCATCGACCGGCTGGCCCGATTCATCGTCGAGGAAGGCCCCGAGCCGCCGGTCACCGAGGGCCCGGCGGCCGCGGTCATCTTCAAGACCGTCGTCGACCCCTACGTCGGCCGCGTCAACCTGTTCAAGGTGCTCCATGGATCCGTCAAGACCGACGACGTACTCGTGAACGGTCGTACGGTCAGAGACGAGCGCCTCCACCAGCTCTCGACGCTGCGCGGCAAGGAGCAGGAGTCGGCGAGCGAGGTTCCCGGTGGTGACATCGCCGCCGTCGCAAAGCTGGCGGACACGACGACCGGCGACCTCCTCGCGGCTCGCGGTGCCGATGTCGTCGCCGAGGAGCTCGAGCGGCCGGAGCCGGTGCTGGCGATCGCGATCCGTCCCAAATCAAAGGGCGACGAAGACAAGCTCGCCAACGCACTGCACAAGCTGCAGGACGAGGACCCCGCGCTGCGCGTGGAACGCAACCCCGAAACGCACCAGACTCTGCTCTGGGGCATGGGCGAGACCCACCTTTCGATCGCGCTCGACCGCCTGAACCGCAAGCTCGGCGTCGAGGTCGATACCGACCCGGTAAAGGTCGCGTACCGCGAGACGATCACTGCAACCGCCGAAGCCGAGGGCAAGTACAAGAAGCAGACGGGCGGTCACGGCCAGTTCGGCATTGCGTTCCTGCGGCTCGAGCCTCTCGAGCGCGGTGGCGGCTTCGAGTTCGCCAACCAGATCGTCGGCGGCGCGATCCCCCGCCAGTTCATCCCTGCGGTCGAGAAGGGCGTCATGGAGACGATGAGCGGCGGCGGCGTGCACGGCTTCCCGGTCGTCGACGTGAAGGTCACCTGCTACGACGGCAAGTACCACTCCGTCGACTCGTCGGAGATGAGCTTCAAGATGGCCGGCTCGCTCGGCTTCAAGGAGGCGATGGGCAAAGCCCATCCGATACTCCTCGAGCCGATCAGCGAGCTCCTCGTCATTGCACCCGAGGAGAGCCAGGGCGACATCATGGGCGACCTCAACTCGAAGCGGGGCCGGATCCAGGGTTCGGCGTCGATCGGCCGGGGCGAGGTCGAGATCACCGCGCTCGTCCCGACTTCAGAGATCCTGCGGTACGCGATCGACCTACGGTCGATCACCGGGGGGCGGGGCCGCTTCGCGATGCAGCACTCGCACTACGACCCGGTGCCCGCACATCTCGCCGACAAGCTGTCGCAGGCCAGAGAGCCGGCCAAAGCCGGTTGATCCATGCCCAGCGGGGGGCTCAGGTGCTGGTGCGGTCGTACTGGCTCCAGTCCTCGGGGTTGGCCTCGGTGTAGTGACCGAGCACGTGGCCGTCGACGCCGTCGAGCTCGACGAGGCCGCGGGTAGTGGGCGGCTCGTCGGCGGAATAGAGGAGGATGCGCCACGCCGGGCGGCTGCGCAGCCCGCGCCACGCGAGCTGGGCGGAGGCGTGGCCGACAGGAAACCCGACCGTGCGGGTCGCGACTGTGAGCGCCTCGGTCTGATCGACCTTCAGCGGCCAGGCGGCGAGGAAGTGGTAGCCGCCGATCACCGCGAGGAGCGCGGCGCCGGTCAGGACGCCGCGGTTGCTCGTCAGGATCGAGCCAACTACCGCGGTCGCCGCCAGGACGAGGTAGCCGGTGCCGGCGATGCGACGGCGCCGGATGTCAGGGAACGTGTACGGACCGACGTAGGCGGTGACATCGAGATCGTCGGGGAGCTCGTCGTGCCGCGTCTCGTCCGCCATCACGGGTGGCGCGGCCACGCGCCGCGTAGCTTCTCCCACGTGGCCCGAAGATCTTCCGGAATCACGCGCGCCTCGGCGACGCTGGTCATGAAGTTGGTGTCGCCGTTCCAGCGCGCGAGGGCGTGGACGTGGACGTGGCCCGTGATCCCCGCTCCCGCCGCCCGGCCCAGGTTGATGCCGACGTTCAATCCGTCGGGACGGTACGCGGTCTTGAGCGCGGTCGTCGCCTGCTGGGTGAGCGCCATGACTTCGGATGCTTCTTCGACCGCGAGTCCGTCGAGGTCGGCTTCGTGCCGGCACGGCGTCACCATCAGGTGCCCCGACGTGTAGGGGAAGGCGTTGAGCACCGCGAATGCGTGCACGCCGCGCGCGACGATCAGCGCCTCGGCGTCGTCGAGCGCCCCGAGCGTGCAGAACAGGCACTCGCCGGCGGGGTCGGGTTGGGCGGTCACACCTTCGATGTAGGCGGCCCGCCACCCGGCCCAGAGCCGCTCCAGGGTCACTCGACCCTCATCGTCGCTCGGTTACCTCCGCCGCCAGACGCGCGACCAGTTCGTCGGCGGGGAGGTCCCGCTCGGGCGTGTCGCTGCCGCGGCGGTTGACGCCCACGGTGCCGTGCTCGGCGTCGGCATCGCCCACGACGAGCACGTACGGGATCTTTTCGAGCTTCGCCCGGCGCACCCGGGCGCCGAGGCTGTCGGCGTGGGCGTCGAGGAGCTCGGCCCGGTAGCCCTCGGCGCGGAGGCGGTCGACCAGCCGGTAGGCGTAGGCGTGGTGGCGATCGGCGACCGGCAGCACCGTCACCTGCACCGGTGCCAGCCAGGTTGGGAACGCCCCCGCGTAGTGCTCGACGAGCAGGCCGAAGAACCGCTCGACGGTGCCGTACAGCGCCCGGTGGATCGTGATCGGGGGGTGCCGCTCGTTGTCGGCACCGACGTAGAACAACTCGAAGCGCGACGGCAGATTGAAGTCGACCTGGAGCGTCGACAGCTGCCACCGCCGCCCGATCGCGTCGCGTACGTGGATGTCGATCTTGGGTCCGTAGAACGCGCCCTCGCCTTCGCTGAGCGCGAATTTGAGTCCGGAGATCTCCAGTGCCTCGATGAGCGCGTTCGTTGCCAGCTCCCAGTCGTCGTCGGTGCCCACCGAGTTGCCTTCGGGGCGCGTCGACACCTCCGCCTCGAACTCCTCGAAGCCGAACGTGCGCAGGACGTACAGCACGAAGTCGATGAGCTCGCCGAGCACGCCGACCACCTGGTCGCGTTCACAGAAGATGTGACTGTCGTCCTGAGTGAGCCCGCGCACGCGCAACAGCCCGTGCAGCACGCCCGAGCGCTCGTAGCGGTAGACGGTGCCGAGCTCGAAGAGCTTCAGTGGCAGGTCGCGGTAGGAGCGGGTGCGGCTGCGAAAGATGAGCATGTGGAACGGGCAGTTCATCGGCTTCGGGTAGTAGTCCGCGCCCTCGACCTCCATCGGCGGGTACATGTTCTCGGCGTAGAAGTCGAGGTGGCCGCTCGTTTCCCACAATGCCGACTTCGCGAGGTGCGGGGAGAACACGAGTTGGTACCCGGCCCGCTCGTGCTCGGCGCGGGAGAAGTCCTCCATCACCCGGCGGGCGGCGGCACCCTTCGGGTGCCAGACCGCGAGGCCGCCACCGAGCTCCTCGGGGAACGAGAAGAGGTCGAGCGCGGTGCCGAGGCGACGGTGGTCGCGCCGCTCGGCTTCTTCGAGGCGATGCAGGTGATCCTCGAGGGCGCGCTGCGACTCCCACGCGGTGCCGTACACGCGCTGCAATTGGGGCCGGTGCTCGTCGCCCCGCCAGTACGCCCCCGCGACCCGCTGGAGCCTGAACGCGCCGAGGCGACCGGTGCTCGGCACGTGCGGGCCGCGGCACAGGTCGACGAAGTCGCCGCCCGGCCGCGGGTTCCGGTAGACGGAGACGACCGGCCCCTCGGAGACCTCGCCGGCATCTTCGGTATCGACGCGCTCGATGATCTCGAGCTTGTACGGCTGATCCGCGAACAGGGCGAGGGCGCCGGCGCGGTCGAGCTCCTCCCGCTCGAACGGCTCGTCGGTCTTGACGATCTCGCGCATTCGGGTCTCGATCCGTTCCAAGTCGTCGTCGCTGAAGCGCGTGCCGCCGGGGAGCTCGAAGTCGTAATAGAACCCGTCAGCGATTGCGGGGCCGATCGCGTAGCTCGCGCCCGGGAACAGATCCGTGACCGCTTGAGCAAGCACGTGCGCGGTCGAATGGCGGAGGACCTCGCGCCCCTCGGGCGAGTTCGGTGTGATGATCGCGAGCTCGGTGTCGCGATCGAGTGGGCAGCTCAGGTCGATCCACTCGCCGTGAGCGACCGCGGCGAGGGCCGCCCGAGCCAGACCGGACCCGATCGACGCCGCGACCTCACCGGGCGTCACACCCTGCGGGTAGTCGCGGCGCGAGCCGTCGGGAAGCGTGATCGTGACGTGGTCGCTCATCGCCGCGCCCGACGATACCAGTGCATCTTCGTCGGACTGTCGGCGGTTTTCAGTCAGAATCGATCGGCTGCGTCAGATCGATGCCGAGCAGGGTCCCGAGTTCGGTCAGCGTTGCCGGTGCATTCGTGTCGGAGCCGCCCGAGAGCACGGCGCTGGCGAGATCGTCGAGCGCCTCGAGCGCGCGCGGTGCGTTGAGATCGTCGTCGAGGGCGTCGCGAACCCGTTCCGCGAACCGCCCGGCGTCGGCACCGTCGGGCCGCTGGGCGGCGGCGACCAGCCGGTGGAGGAGCGCGTTCCCCTCCTCGAGGTCGGTGTCGTGCCACTCGAAGCCGGCCCGGTAGTGGTGACGCATGAGCGCGAGGCGGATCGCCCGGGGGTCGGCGCGCTTCAGCAGGTCGCTCACGAAGACGAGATTGCCGAGCGACTTCGACATCTTCTCGCCTTCGTAGGCGACCATCGCCGAGTGCAGCCAATGACGCACGTACGCGGTCCCGGTCAGCGACTCGCTCTGTGCGACCTCGGCTTCGTGATGGGGAAAGATCAGGTCGGTACCGCCCCCGTGGAGGTCGAGGGTCGGGCCGTGCGCCTCCATCGCCATTGCCGAACACTCGATGTGCCAGCCCGGCCGTCCGACACCGAACGGCGCGCGCCATGCGGGCTCGCCGGCCGCCGACGACTGCCACAGCACGAAGTCGAGGACGTCCCGGCGGTGCGGGTCGTCCGGGTTCCCGCCGCGAACGCGCGACAGCTTGACCATCTGGTCGAAGGGATACTGCGAGAGCTGCCCGAAGCGCGGGAACGTCGACACGTCGAAGTACACCGTCCCGTGTGTGAGGTAAGCGTTGCCGCCATCGAGCAGGCGCTCGATCATCTCGACGATGTGGTCGATGCTCTCAGTGGCGCGCGGCTCCGCACCCGGCGGGATCAGGCCCAGCGCGTCCATATCGGCGTGGAAACGCATCATCTCGGCCTCGGCCAACTCGAGGTACGGAACGCCGAGCTCCCGGGCGCGCGGGAGGATCGAGTCGTCGACGTCGGTGACGTTCCGCACCATCCGCACCTCATGACCGAGCTCGTTCAAGCGCCGGATGAGAAGGTCATAGGTCAGGTAGGTGGCGGCGTGACCGAGATGGGTCGAGTCGTACGGCGTGATCCCGCAGACGTACATGCGCACGACCGCAGGTGGGTCGAAGGCCACGACCTTCCGGCGCGCGGTGTCGTGGAGGCGGAGCGTCACCGCCGGTTCCCCGGATCGACGCCACCGAGCGCCACATACGCCTTCGCCCTTCCCGTGTACCGCACATTGATCGACAGCAGCACCGCGGCGAACGCCTCGACCGCCAGCGCCTGCACGAGCGAACCGGCGTCGAAACCCCGGAGGGCGGGCATCGACGCCACCAGGTCGAGGACGGCGAGGCGGGCATCGTCGTCGTTGCCGGCGACGATGACGTCGCTCTCCAGCTCGTCGTCGAGATCGTCGAACGCGGCCGCGGGAACGTGCTGAAAGGCGACCACGACTCGGGAGTCGGGCACGGTCGCCTGCACCGCCTCGGCCACCGCGCGGCCCTCGGGCAGGATCGCCCGGAACTCACGGCCTTGCCGCTCGAGACCGTTGGCCATCGACACGACAACCTTGCCCGCCAGCTCGCCGGCATGGCGCTGCGCGGTGGCCGCGGCCGCGTCCCACGGCACCGCGAGAACAACGAGATCCGCGGCGGCGGCCTCCGCGTTGGAACCGGCGCGAAGTCGCGCAACCCGTTCCCCCCAACGCGCCCGGCGCTCGGCCACCGCGGCGTCGGCCCGGGCCGAGTCGCGCGAACCGAGAACGACGTCGTGCCCCACACTCGCCAGCCGGACTGCCAGGCCGCCGCCGGCGGGACCGGTGGCGCCGATTACGCCAATGTCCATCGCGGCCAGCCTGTCACGCGCCCGTGCGCTCCGGGACCTGCTCGAGCGACCAGTAGGCGCACAGCGCGGCTTCGGTCTCGGCGAGCTGCCAACCCGCGACGTCGACGATCCGGCCGCTCCCGAAGTCCCGCACCGCCTGCTCGCGGACGTGATCGGCGAGCTCGCGGTGAGAGGCGGTTCGCAGCCAGGCGCGCGGCTGTGCCTCCGCCGGGGCCACCGTCGCGGCCAGGGTCTGGCCTTCGAGACCTCGTCCGGGACCGGCGAGGTACGCGTCGCCGATACGGCGCGCGGCGTCGGGGTCGGAGAAGAAACCGGCCAACCCCGGCGGGCCGCCATCCACCCGCCGCAGCAACAATGCCGTCGCTACCGCGCCGCCGAACGCGGCGCTGCTCAGCAGGAACGCGCGGCGGGAAAGGCTGACGGTCACGGGGAAACGAGCCTACGGCGCAACTCGTCGGCCAGTCGCAAGGTGAGCGCCACCAGGGTGAGCGTCGGGTTGGCGTACCCACCGGTAGGAAACACCGCGCTCCCAGCGACGTAGAGGTTGGCGACACCGTGCACCCGGCACTCTGCGTCCACGACACCGAGATGCGGGTCGTCGTTCATGCGCGTCGTGCCCATGTGGTGCGAACCGCCGGAGATGGCGCCCGCCGGCGATCCGACGGCGGGGTCGAGTTGCAGCCGGCTACCGCCGAGACCGAGCCGCGGAGCCACGATCGCCAAGGTGCGACGAATGCAGTCGAGATCGACGGCGGTGACGTCCCAGTTGAGATGCACGAGCGGCACCCCGAGCGCGTCGACCTCGTCGGTGAGCGTCACCCGGTTCTCGGGGTCGGGAACCTGCTCCGACCGGAGGAACACATCCATCGCCGCCACCGGCACCGGAGAACCCGCGTCGTCGAGCACGCTCGCGACGTCACCGGGCGAGGTCACCGACGCGTGCTCGTCCTGACGGCTGGTCCACGAGTTGAACGAGAGCGCGGCGCCGGGCAGATGCTCCGCTCGGCGCACGTCCTCGTCCAGGGTGAGCGCGCCGAGCAACCCGCGCTTGGGCAAGAGGTCGTCAGGAAGCGGGCGGATGCCGCCGCTGTAGAGCTGGACCGCGGCGTCGGTGCCGGCGAGCGCCACCGCGGCGGCGCGCGGCATGTGAG
>JBOGFL010000493.1:0-1587 GCA_050743285.1 Acidimicrobiia bacterium | reverse complement strand
CGGCACGACCATGCCGTAGCGTCCAGTCTGCCGGGGGCCGATCGTGTTGAAGAAGCGGACGATGGTGACCGGCAGCCGGTGCTCGCGGTGGTACGCCAGCGCCAGGAACTCGTCGATGGCCTTCGAGCACGCGTAGCTCCAGCGGCTCTTCGTCGTGGGCCCGAGCAGCCGGTCGTCGTCCTCGGACAGGGGCACGCGGTCGTTCTTGCCGTAGACCTCCGAGGTTGAAGCGATCACCACGCGGGGCCGCGTCTCGCACGCCGCCCGCAGCACGGTCTCGGTACCGACGATGTTGGTCTCGATGGTCTCCACGGGGCGGTCGAGGATCAGCTGCACCCCGACGGCGGCGGCCAGGTGGTAGACGACGTCGGCGCCGAGCACGAGCTTCCGGACGATCGCCTCGTCCGTCACCGACCCCGACACCATCTCGAACCGCGGGTGCTCCTGGACCGCCTGGAGATTCTCCGCCCGCCCGGTCGACAGGTCGTCCAGGACGACGACCTCGTGGCCCATCGCGAGCAAGGCCTCGGTCAGATGGGACCCGATGAACCCGGCCCCGCCCGTGACGAGTGCGCGCACGTGTGGTCCGCCGTCCGTGGTCAGAGCCGCACGACCTTCGCGCGACCCGGCCGCGTGCCGCGCGTCGCGTTACGGGTATCGAAGACGAATCGGGAATGCTCGACGACCAGCTCGTAGTCGATGGACGCGTGGTCGGTATGGATCACGACGCAGTCGGCGGCCGCCAGCGCCGCGGGCTCGAGCGGGACCGACACGAGCTGCTTGCCTCCGAGGTCCAGGCGCGGCACCTGGGGGTCGTGATACTGGACGTCGAGGCCCCGCGCCAGCAGGAGCTCCATGAGCTTGAGCGCCGAGGAGTTGCGCACGTCGGTCGCGTTGCGCTTGAAGGTGACGCCGAGGACGAGCACGCGGCCGCCGAGCGTGCACCCACCCTCCCGCACGAGAAGCCGGATGAGCTTCTCCACGACGAAGTACGGCATGTTCGCGTTGACCTCGGCGGCCAGCGTGATGAAGTTCGTGTAGAAGTCGTACTCCTTGGCCTTCCAGGCGAGGTAGATCGGGTCCACGGGAATGCAATGGCCGCCGACCCCGGGGCCGGGGCGGAAGCTCATGAAGCCGAACGGCTTCGTGGCCGCCGCCTCGATCACTTCCCACACGTCGACCCCCATGCGGTCGCAGAGCATCGCCAGCTCGTTGACGAGCGCGATGTTGACGTTCCGGAAGATGTTCTCGAGCAGCTTGGCCGTCTCGGCGACCCGGGGCGACGACACCGGCACCACCTTGATCACGACCTTCTCGTAGAGGGCCTGCGCGAGAGCCGTGCAGGTCGGGGTCACGCCCCCGACCAGCTTCGGGGTATTCGTGACGCGGTAGTGGCTGTTCCCCGGATCGACCCGCTCCGGCGAGTACGCGAGCGCGAAGTCTCGCCCGACCGCGAGGCCGCCCGTCCCGAGGATTGGCAGCAGAACTTCCTCGGTCGTCCCCGGATACGTGGTGCTCTCGAGCACGACGAGGCGACCCGGTCGAAGGCGGCGGCCGATCTCTTCCGTCGCGGCCCGCACGTACGAG
>JBOGFL010000492.1:0-1690 GCA_050743285.1 Acidimicrobiia bacterium | reverse complement strand
CAGTCCGGCCTGTTTGCGCTCGAGCTCGCGTTGGTGCGCCTGCTGGCGGCGTATGGGGTGACGCCGAACGTCGTCTCGGGCCACTCGATCGGCGAGCTGGTGGCGGCGCAGGTGGCCGAGGTGTTCTCGCTCGAGGACGCGTGTCGGCTCGTTGCGGCCCGGGGACGGCTGATGCAGAGTCTGCCGGCGGGAGGGGGAATGGCTGCCTTGGAGGCGTCGGAGGCAGAGGCGACCGAGCTGATCGCCGGCCTGGAGGACCGCCTGTCGGTGGCGGCGCTCAACAGCCCCACCTCGCTGGTCGTATCCGGAGAGGCGGGGACCGTGGGCGAGATCGCAGAGCGTTGGCGAGCCGAGGGTCGCCGGGCGACGCCGTTGCGCGTCCGTGTCGGTTTCCACTCGCCGTTGGTGGAACCGGCGCTCGCCGAGCTCCGAGAGGTGGCGGCCGCGATCGTGTACCGGCCACCGAAGCTGCCGTTGGTATCGAACCTCACCGGGGAGCTTGCCGGTGACGAGGTGTGTTCGGCGGACTACTGGGTGCGTCACGCGCGCCATGCGGTGCGGTTCGGCGACGGCGTCGCCACCATGGCGGCCGCGGGGGTGTCGGCTCTGGTCGAGGTCGGCCCCGGCGCCCAGCTCGTCGCTCTGGCGCACGAGAGCCTCGACTCCGACGAGATCGGTGTCGTGCCGATGCTGCGCAAGGGACACGACGAGCCGACCGCACTGCTCACCGGCCTCGGCGAGCTGTGGGTCCGAGGTGGCACGGTGGACTGGTCCCGATCGTTCTCGGGGCTCGGGTCGAAGCTGGTGGACCTTCCCACCTATGCGTTCCAGCGCGAGGAATACTGGCCGACCGCGGCGCCCGCGCTCGGCGGCCCCGCTCTGGTCGGTCAGGTGCCCGTGGACCATCCCGTGTTGGGGGGCAGCTTGGAGCTCGCGGGCTCCGAGGACGTCGTGTTCACGGGCCGATTGGCGCCTGGGTCGCATCGCTGGTTGATGGATCACGCGGTATCCGGCCTGTTGGTGGTCCCGGGCACGGCGCTGCTCGAGCTGGCCATGGGGGCGGCCGGTCAGGTGGGCTGCAATCGCCTCGACGAGCTGATCGTCGAGGCGCCCTTGGTGCTGCCCGCGGAGCCCGATGGAGGTTCGAATGGTCAGGGATCCGCCGGCGGCGTCGAGGTCCAGGTGCGGCTGGCGGCGCCGGATGACGATGGGCGCCGGGCAGTCGCCGTGCACGCCCGCCGAGGATCTGGCGAGCCGTGGGTGCGGCACGCCAGTGGAGCCGTGGAGCCCGCCGATGCGTCGGAGCGCCGCCAGGCTGCCTGGGCCGGGGACGATGGCGACGGGTGGCCGCCGCCGGACGCGGCCACCGTGGACGTGAACGGGTTGTACGACGCCTTCGCGGGCGCCGGCTTGACGTACGGCCCCGCGTTCCGCGGCGTGCGTGCCGCCTGGCGCCGGGACGGCGAGGTGTTCGCCGAGATCGTGCTGCCCGACGAGGCCACGGCGGGTGGCGACGGGTTCGGCATCCATCCGGCAGCGCTCGATGCGGCGCAGCACCCACTGGTCTTCCTTGCCGACGGGGATCCGTCCGTCGTGGAGAACGGGTTCAACGCGCGGCTGCCGTTCGCATGGTCGGGGGTAGTCGTCTCGTCGGAGCCCACCACCTCCGTGCTGCGCGTCCGCCTGGCTC
>JBOGFL010000491.1:0-1537 GCA_050743285.1 Acidimicrobiia bacterium | reverse complement strand
ACTCGACATCGAGGCGGCGGCGCACGGCGAACACAGGTTAGGTCGCCGGGCTCAGATGGCCGGGACCGACCGTTATCGTCGGCTTCGTCATGGTGATCCCGCTGCACGACGACAACCCGGCGCGGCGGTTCCCGGTCGTCACCGTCGCGCTGATCGCGATCAACGTCGTCGTCTTCTTCTTCGTGCAGCCCCGGAGCGGCAGCGAGGAGGTGGAGTTCACCTACGAGTACGCCGCCATCCCGTGCGAGGTCACCCAGGGCGAGCCGTTGTCCTTCGGCGAGATTCAATCCGGCGAATGCAACGAGGCGGAAGTCATCGGAGACCCCGAGCCGTTCCCGGGCAAGAACGTGTACCTGTCGGTCTTGTACTCGATGTTCCTCCACGGCTCGATCCTGCACCTGGCCGGCAACATGCTCTTCCTCTGGGTGTTCGGCAACAACGTCGAAGACCACATGACGCCCGTCGGCTTTCTGCTCTTCTATTTGGTGGTCGGCTCGTTGGCCATGGTCGCCCATGTGGCCCCGGATCCGGGTTCGACGACGCCCGTGATCGGCGCGTCCGGCGCAATCGCGGGTGTCATGGGCGCGTACCTGGTGCTGTGGCCGCGTGCCCGCATCCTGACCTTCGTTCCCCTTCTCCTCTTCTTCGTCGCGTACCTGCCCGCGGGGCTTGTGTTGGCCCTGTGGTTCGGGCTCCAGTTCCTCACGAACCCGAATTCGGGCGTCGCGTGGGTCGCGCACGTCGGCGGCTTCGCTGCGGGCGTGCTGATCGCGTTGGCGTTGCGGGCGTTGTTCGGTCCGCCGCGACACCACGTGCTACGCGGGCCGCCCGACTACGAGCCTGACTGAGTCGACAGGCTCTGCACCAACGGCTCGGTGAGCGCAGCGAGGTCGTCGCCGACGAAGGCGGGCGTCGGGATCGGAATGGGCTCGTCACCCGGTCCCGCATCTCGTTGGGCGACGCCTGTGAGCACGAGCCCGAACGGCCAACCGAGCGTTGCCGCGAACGCCCCGTCGGTCGATGGCCGGTCACCGACCATGACGCCGTGATCGCCGAATCGGTCGCGCACGACGTCGGCCATCGGCTGCTCCGGCTTTCCGACAACGAGAGGGTTACACCCAGATGCGATGGTCACTGCCGCGACCAGCGCGCCGTTGCCGGGGACGACGCGCCCGCGCGCCGGGTACGTGGCATCGATATTGGTCGCGATGAAGCGAGCGCCGCCGCGCAGCGCTGCTGCGGTACGGTCGAGCTCGTCGTAGTCGAAGTCCGTGTGGATGCCGACAACCACCGCGTCCGCGGGCGCGCGGTCCACGAGCTCGAAGCCATGGGTGCGCAACGCGTCGATGACGCCGGCTCCGGCGCAGGGGAGCACGCGCGCGCCCGGCGTGAGGTCGTGGGCGAGGAGGTCGGCCGCGACGACGGCACTGGTGATGACGTCGTCACGATCAGCTTGCACGCCGGCTTTCTCGAGCTTGGCGACCACGTCGGACTGCGGGCTGCCGGCGTTGTTGGTGACGAACCCGACCCGTAGGCC
>JBOGFL010000490.1:0-2624 GCA_050743285.1 Acidimicrobiia bacterium | reverse complement strand
GATACAGGCTGCGATCGTCGGCGGGCATGAATCCGATCAGCTTGCGAATCCGTCTCCCCTCGGTCTCAACGTCCAGACGATTCACGGTCGCGTCGCCACTGCTCGGTGTTGTGAGACCGGTCAGAATCCGGAACAGCGTGGACTTACCCGCGCCGTTCGGGCCCACGACGGCACACACCTCGCCTGGTCGGACCGACAACGAGACCTTGTTCAGTGCGCGTACCGGCTCGTCAATGGCCGAACGGAGAAGAAAGTGCATCCACCACACCGACGGTTCGTAGATCTTTGACAGCTCCCGGACATCGACGATTGCCTCGCTGGCGTTTTGGTCCCCGGCTCGCGGCCCGGATATGGACGGCGCGTGCTCCTCATCGGGCACTATCGGGAGCCTCGAGTTCGCGGTGACGTCAACGGACACTGTGCTCGGCCTTCTCCCGCTCGCCACCGACTCTCGAAGCCTCGGGTGGATCGAGCACCTGGCGATAGACCGCCTCGAACGATCGGGCCATGTCCGCGGCATCGAAGCGCTTGAAGATCATCCGTTGCCCGGCGCCTGCCATCGCAACCGCCGCGTCCTCGCCGTCGAGGAGCTTTCCGACGGCTGCGGCAAAACCGTCGGCATCGCCGATGTCGACGAGCACCGCCTCGATGCCGTCCTCGACCAGCCCCTCGAGCGCCGGCAGCCTCGATGTGACCACCGGCGTGCGCGCCGCCATTGCCTCGAGGACGGCGAGGGGAAGACCTTCACGCGCGGACGCGAAGGCGAATATGTCGGCGGCGGCCAGCAGGACGTCGACGTCGTGTCGGCTTCCCAGGAGTTGCACCCTGCTCCCCAGGTCGGCGTCCGCGATCTGGGCCTCGAGCCGGTCACGTTCGGGGCCCTCGCCGGCAACGACGAGCACGGCGTTCGGGTGATCACGGGTGAGGCGATCCATCATGGCGACCAGCGTATCGATGCGTTTTCGGGGCTCGAGCACGCCGACGCTCAGGATGATCTGCGCGTCGGAGGCGAGACCGAGCGAGGCCCGCAACCCGGCTCTCAGCTCGCCCGTGTGAGGATTCTCCGGGCTCACGCTGACTCCGTTGTCGATCACGGTGATCGGAGCGCGAACGTGGGGCTGATAGACGTCCCGCACCGCGGCTGTGCAGGCGATGTAGTGCGAGATCGTGCGGTGTTCGATCCAGGTCAATCCCCGGTCCGCGGTCCACGACCGCAGCTGCCGGGGCGAGACTCCGTCGGATATCCAGGTCGAGTGGAGATGCGCCACCACCGGCGTGCCGGTGAGGAGCGCGGCCGATTGACCGTATCGCTGCGTGACGCCCCCGTGGACGTGTAACAGGTCAACGCCTTCTCTCCGAATGCATCGAGCAAGGCGGATCGAGTTGCGCAGACCGTGACCACGCACGTAGTCGAGAAGAATTGGCTCGGTCCCGGTCGCCTCGAACTGCTCGTGCAGTGCGCCGGAGCTACTGATGAAGGCAACGCGCGCATCAAAGCGATGGCGATCAGCGTGACGTAGGTACTCCAGCACGACCCGCTGGCCGCCACCAATGGCAAGGTCGGGCATCAGGTGCAGAACTCGCGTCGCGGCCAACGACGACTGGCTAGCCACGAACGTCGCGCCGGATGCTTCGGCCGGCTACCACGAACGTGATCTCGTCGGTGTAGTTCGCGCGGCCGGTAGTGTCGCCGGCCGTGGGCTTTCTGGATCTGCTTCGTGAAGCCGGCTTCCGTGCCGGTCTCGTCGCCGGACTGCTGACGACGATCGGCGTCGTTGCCGCCGCGCTCGGGCACAGGTTCCGGAGTCCGCTCCCGCTCGCCGGCATCGCCGCGAGCGCAGCCGCGCTCCTCGGGCTGCGCTGGGCCCTGGTGGTGCCCCACGAACTCCTCATCGGCCTCGTGGCCCTCGCAGCCGGCGGATTGTTGGCTGGCATCCTCAGTTCGAATCTCCTCGTCAGGTCGCTGACCGCCGTGCCGGGCGCCGTGCTCACCGCCGACGCGATCGGATTCACCGAGATCGAGTGGCTACGCATTTTTGCAGTCGTGGCGGTCGTCGTGGGCGCGGCGCTCGTCGCTGACTTCGATCGTCACCGGGCGCAGTCGGGGCTGGGTCCGGTGCTCATGGCGATGACCGCCCTCGGTGTTTATGCGACCGTGCCGGACACCGAGCACGCGCTCGTGCTCGTCGGCGCCTTCCTGCCGGTTGCGCTGCTCGGTTGGCCCCGGGCCGTGGCCTCGCTCGGCCCGCCCGGCTCGTATGCGTGCGTCGGGATCGTGGTCTGGACAGCAGCGGTCGACGGGCGGGGGCGACTCGGGTCCGTGATCGGCGCCACTGCGTGCTTGGGCATCATGGCGCTCGAGCCCCTGCTGCGCCGCGTTCGGCCGCTGCGTGTCGCCGCGCGCGGGGGGTTCCCGAGTCGCTCGTGGTTCCTGCTCGCCGGCGCGCACGTCGTGCTCGTCGTGCTCTGTTCGCGTGTGGCCGGCTTCGAGGCGTCTCCGTTGGCGGCGGCCCTCATCGCCGGCGGGGCGTTCGCGGTCGTCGGCTTCGCGCTGACGTTCGAGACCACCGGATCGCGGCGTCAGCCGTAAAGCGAAGAATCTCCGATTCGGACAGTCCCGCGAC
>JBOGFL010000489.1:0-1527 GCA_050743285.1 Acidimicrobiia bacterium | reverse complement strand
GCCACCACCCCGGAAGATGATCCCGGTCGGGTGGAAGACGCGACGCAGCTCGCCACCGCACCGCTCGCATGCGCTCGGACCATCCTCGAGCATGGAGTGGATCACTTCGGTGACGTGCCCGCAGGTGCGGCACTGGTAGTCGTAGGTCGGCACGGGGGCCGCATGATGGCAGGCGTCCCGCAGCCGCGCAACGACCGGCCGGACGGCTCAGGCGTTCGAGGTGCGCGACACCAGCTGTGCCCACCACGGGCGGCGGGCGGGAGCGGTCGGAGCGATTGGCGAGCCCGAGGTGACGAGCCGCGCCACGTTGTGGAGGTCCGTCGAAATCTGGTCGCGCGGGAACTTGGAGATCACCGGCGTCCCCTCATTGGAGGCGATGACCGCCTTCGGCCCATTCGACACGATCGTCGCGCTCACCGGCAGCCCGAGCACCGACTCGATGTCCGCCTTGCGAATCCCGTGATTGGCCCGGTTCACCACCACCCGGATGATGTCGCCGAGGCCAACCTGGCGGGCGAGCTCCAGGAACTGCGAGCTGTTGCGCAGCGCGCCGACCTCGGGCGTCACGACGAGCAGGATCTCGGTGGCCAGGGTCAGCATCGCCATCGTCCGGTCGTCGTAGCCGGGGTGGTTGTCGACGACCACGAAGGAGTGGTGCGCCCGCGCCCAGCGCAGCGCGGCCAGCAGCAGGTCGACGCCGACCCGCTCGGAATCCCCTGGATCGTTGCCCCAGGCCAGCACGCGGACGCCGGTCGGCTCGTGGACGCTGACGCAATGCTCGAAGGCCGCATCGGTCCACTCGGTTGGTGACGAGTCGGCCAGGTCGGCGAGGCCCATCTTGTACTTGACGGCCAGCACCGAGGTCACATTGCCGACGCCGACATCGGCATCGAAGAGGAGCACCCGAGCGCGAGTCTGCTCCCGAATGGCTACGGCACTGTTGACGGCGACGGTCGTCTTTCCGACGCCACCCTTCGGGGCGAAGATGCTGACCACGTGGCCTTCGCCGATCGTCGACCCCTCGTCGGTCGTCGTCGCCTCGGTCCAGCCACCGGCCTCGCTCGGCAGGCCGTGGCCCGTGCGAATGAGCAGCGCCTGGAGCCGATACACGAGCGCGTCGACGGCCATGGGCTTGACCGCGTACTCGTCATTCGCGCCCGCGACCAGCATGGTCGCGAACTCGGGGATCTCGCCACCGAACAGCATCAGGGTCGGGACGGCGTTCTTCCCGTGCAGGGCGGCGTACAGGTAGGCGGCGTTGTGCTCCGCCATGTCGCAGTCGAGGACTGCCAGGTCGACCGTCTCGCCGCTGTCAAGCCGCTGTGCCGCGACCTCAAGATCGGTGATCGTCTCGAAGCCGGCGCGGGACAGCGCATCGACGTAGGCCGAGGCATCACCAACTAGCGCGAGCAGGACAGTGGGTCGCTCCATGGCCTTCCTTCGGGGTCCCTCAACGTACAGTCACGGACCGCACCACTATCGGCTGGACCCACCCTTACGACAATGGGACCGAGGCCTATGCCGCCA
>JBOGFL010000488.1:0-2460 GCA_050743285.1 Acidimicrobiia bacterium | reverse complement strand
GGGTCGAGCTCGGCATCGGCGAGGGCTCGACGACCACCGAGTTGCACCCCTTCGACCGTCGCTTCCGTGACAAGCGGGAGGTGTGGGAGGACGCCGTCCGCTGCCTGATCCCGATGTTCGGCGATGGCGCCGTCGAGTACCACGGTCCCCACTTCGACTTCCCTCTTCGCAACGTGTTGCCGAAGCCGCGGCAGAAGCCGCACCCCCCGCTGTGGGTCGCGTGCTCCCAGCGCGACACGATCGAGGCGGCCGGCCGCTGGGGAATGGGGGCGCTCGGCTTCCAGTTCGTGAGCGCCGACGAAGCCCACGCGTGGGTCCACGCCTACTACAACACCTTCACGAAGCGCCAAGAGCGACTCGCCGACTACGCGCCGAACCCCAATCTCGCGGTCGTGTGCGGGTTCATGTGCTGCCCCACCGATGAGGAAGCGAACGTGAAGGCCGACGGCTGGACGTTCTTCGCCTTCGCACTGCGCTACTACGCAACCCGAAAGATCGGCGAACCCGGCCGCGTGAACCTCTGGGACGAGTACCAGGCCTTCCGTCGCTCGCCGCAAGGCGAGAAGATGCACGCCGGTGGGCTCGTCGGCTCGCCCGAGACCATCCGCACAAAGCTGCGTAAGTTCGAACGCTCGCACGTCGACCAGGTGATCCTGCTCAACCAGGCGGGCCGCAACACCCACGACGACATCTGTGCGAGCCTCGAGTTGTTCGCGGCCGAGGTCATGCCCGAGTTCGTCGAACGCGACGACGAGCACCAGGCCTGGAAACGGGCGGTCCTTGCCGGGGACGAGGTCCTCGAAGAGGTCGACACCTCACCCGATGTCCTGCCCCGTCCCGAACGTAAGCCCATCGACGCGCGCGCATAGAAGCGTCGCCCGACCCGTCCACGAACGAACAGCCTGGAGGTACACCGATGACCCGGATCCTTTCCGAAGGCGTCGCCGCCCTGGTCGAGCGGTGCCACAAGGAAGTCGATGAAGGGCTGTTGCCTTCCTGTCAGGTCGCGCTCGCGCTCGACGGCGAGGTCGTCGAGCTCCAAACGATCGGCAAGGTGCCGGCTGGCGACGACACGCGCTACGTGGCGTTCTCGGCCAGCAAGGCGATCGTGTCGGCCGCGGTGTTGCAGATGCTCGGCGAGGGCTCGCTGAAGCTCGGGGACCGAGTCGGCGACCTCATTCCCGAGTTCGCGACGAACGGCAAGGAGGAGGTGACGGTCGAGCACGTGCTCACCCACACGTCCGGTTTCCCCACGGCGCCAATGCTGCCGCCCGACTGGTGGACGCGAGACGGGCGCCTCGCCAAGTTCTCGCAGTGGCGGCTCACTTCCCAGCCCGGGCAGGAGTACCAGTACCACATCACCTCGGCTCATTGGGTGCTCGCCGAGCTCCTCGAACGTGTCGACGGCGTCGACCACCGCGAGGTCATCCGGCGTCGCATCGCCGAGCCGCTCGGGCTCACCAAGTTCTCGCTGGGCGCAGCCGAGCTTGACCAGGCGGACATTGCCGAGGTGGAGCTCGTCGGCGAGGAAGCAACCGCGTCCGAGCTCGAGGCGACGCTCGGCATCAGCCACATCGACCGCGGTGAGGTGACCGACGAAGCGCTCGCGGCGTTCGCTCGACCGGACGTGCTCGCGCTCGGTGTGCCTGGCGGCGGGCTGGTGTGCAACGCCGGAGACTTCGCGCGCTTCTACCAGGGCGTGCTTCACAACCCCGGCGAGCTCTGGGACTCCGAGGTGCTCGGCGATGCGACCACCAACGTGCGGATCAACGGCTTCGACGCGATCCGCTGGGCGCCGGCGGGTCGCACCCTGGCGTTCATGCTCGCCGGGTCCGACGGCCACGCCGCGGCCCGCGGGTTCGGGCACACGACGGGTCCGCACGCGTTCGGCCAGGACGGCATGGGAGGCCAGATCGGATTCGTCGACCCCGAGACCGGCCTGTCGTTCACGTACCTCACCAACGGCCTCGACCGGCACCTCTTGCGCCAGCAGCGCCGGCGCGTGAGCGTCGCGAACCGGGTGGCAGGCTGTGTCGCCTGATCGGTGACTCGCTCGCGACCGGACAACGCGGGGTCAAGCGCCGGCGTGTCGAACGCGTCGAGCGCGGAAACCCAGCGCTTCGCGGTCGGACGCGCGATGATTACGAGCGTCGTCGAGGACCAGACCGACCATGTCCCGCCGGAGTTCCTGTTCCCCGCCGCGACGACCGCTGCTATCGCCCGACACGACTGGCTCGTCCCCGACTACGCCGACGCCGACGGCAGAGTCGGCATTCGGGTCCAGGCCTTCGTCCTCCAAATCGCAGGACGAACGTTGGTCGTCGACCCCTGCGTCGGCAACCACAAGGTTCGCGCCCTCCCGATCTGGAACAAGAAGTCTTGGCCGTTCCTCGAGCGCCTCGCCGCCGCCGGCTTCTCCCCCGAGGACGTCGACACCGTGGTCCACACCCACCTGCACGC
>JBOGFL010000487.1:0-5009 GCA_050743285.1 Acidimicrobiia bacterium | reverse complement strand
CGCCGATGTCGACGATCATGTTGCCGTTGGGCTCGTGGATCGGGAGTCCGGCGCCGATGGCGGCGGCCAGGGGCTCCTCGATGATCCCGACGGGCTTGCGGGCGCCGGCCGACTCGGCCGCCTCCTGAACCGAGCGCTGCTCGACACCGGTGACACCCGACGGCACGCAGATCACCATCCGGGGACGGGCCCACCGCCGGTGCTGCACCTTGCCGACAAAATAGCGGAGCATCTGCTCGCAGAGGTCGAAGTCGGCGACCACTCCGTCCTGGAGCGGGCGGACGGTCTCGATGTGACGGGGTGTACGGCCGACCATGCGCTTGGCCTCGGTCCCGACCGCGACGACCCGCCCATCCGCCCGGCCCACGGCGACGAACGAGGGCTCGTCGAGGACGATGCCCTGGCCCTCGGCATAGATCACCGTGTTGGCGGTCCCGAGATCGACCGCGAGCCCGTGACCGACCACCGAGGACAGCAACGACTGCGAACCCATGCGAAAAGCCCCCTCCAGGAAGCCTGGAGTTCGGGGCAGCCTACCCCGCGCCGCCGCCGGCGGGAACCCTATCGGGGAAGAACAGAGCGATTTCTCGGATGGCCGACTCGCGGCCGTCCGAGCCGTGGACGAGATTCTCGCTGGTCTCGAGGGCGAGATCACCTCTGATGGTCCCCGGGTCGGCCTCGGTCGGGTTGGTGGCCCCCATCATCGTGCGGACCACCTGCCAGGTGTCGGGTGGGCCCTCGACGACCATGGCCACGAGCGGCCCACACGTGATGAACGCGACGAGCTCGGCGAAGAAGGGTTTCTCGCGGTGCTCGGCATAGTGCTCGCCGGCAAGCGTCTTGTCGATCTGCCGGAGCTCCATCGCCGCGATTCGCAGGCCCCGGCGCTCGAACCGCGCCACGATCTCACCGACCAGCCGCCGCTCGACCGCATCCGGCTTGCACAACACCAACGTCTGGTTGCTCATGCCGGCCGGAGGCTAGTGGCCCTCCGTTTTTTTTGTGCGATCGGGGCCCGGAACGGCCGGGCCCCGATCGCACAAACAACAAGCAGATGCTCGCTCAGTGCACCAGCAGGTCGCGGGCCGCGCCGACGGTGTACAGCGAGCCAGTGATCACGATCTGGCCGTCGGCGGGCGTGTCGGCAACGGCCCGGGCGACGGCCTCGGCGACGGTCTCGGTGATCGCCACCTGCTCGCCGTCCATGCCGAGATCGATGGCGGCTTCGGCCACGAGGCCGGCGTCGAGGGCGCGCGAGCTTGGCGGGCGCGTGCACACGAGGCGGTCAACCGCGGGAACACCGAGCGCGGTGAGCATCTCGTGGGGCTCTTTCTCCCGAAGGAAGCCGACCACCAGCGTGCGCGAAGCAACCGCGAACTCCTCATCGAGCGCGTCCCGCAACGCGGTCGCGCCAGCGACGTTGTGCGCGCCGTCGAGCAGAGTCAGCGGCGCGTGGCCCGCGACCTCGAGGCGGCCCGGGGTGCGCACCGCCGCGAACGTCTCGGTCACGAGATCGGCCCCCAGCGGGCGTTGCAGAAACGCTTCCGCCGCGGCGAGCGCGGCGGCCGCGTTGTCGGCCTGATGCGCGCCGTGCAGCGGGAGGTAGACGTTCTCGTAGCGCGCGTCGGGTGTCCACAGCTCGATGAGCCGGCCGCCGTGCGCGGGCCGGTTGGCGGCGGCACCGAAGTCGGCGCCGCGTCTCAGGACCCGTGCCGCGTCCCGTTCAACAAACAAAGGGACCAACTCCGGGTCCGTCTCGCCGAGCACCAGCGTTGCTCCGGGCATGACGATGCCAGCCTTCTCGGCCGCGATCTCTCGGCGCGTCGGGCCGAGATACTCGACGTGGTCGACGCTCACGTTCGTGATCACCGCGACCTCGGCATCGATGATGTTGGTCGCGTCCCAGGTCCCACCGACACCGACTTCGATGACGGCGACGTTGACCGCGATGTCGTCGAAGTAGCGCAGAGCGACGGCGGTGAGAATCTCGAAGTAGCTCGGCGGCTCGGGCAGGAACTCCTCGACCAGGGCAACCGTCGCGAGTAGCTCGTCGAGTTCCTCGTCGCCAACGGGCTCCCCGTTCCACGCGATGCGCTCGTTCACCCGCTGCAGGTGCGGGCTCGTGTACGAGCCGACCGACAGGCCTGCGCCGGCGAGCAGCGCGGCAGACATGCGGGCCACCGACGTCTTGCCGTTGGTTCCCGTCAGATGCAATGCCGGGTACTCGAGCTGGGGTGAGCCGAGTAGCTCGACCAGCCGGCGTATCCGTTCGAGCGTCGGCGCCGCGGCCCGCCGTCCCGGGGGCACGCCGAGCGACTCGAGGTTGACGTGCGCCTCGAGCCAGCCGCGCGGATCAGGCTCCGTCGGTCTCGGCGAGCTCGACATCGACTGTGAACGCTTCCCCCGGCTCTGTCTCGAGCGACGCGATCCGGCCCGCGGCGGCGACGTCGTCGCGAGCCGCATCCAAGGCCGCCAGCCGGTCGACCGTGTCCCGCACGACGGCCCGGGTGACCTCGGTGCGCATCGACCGACGCTCTCCGGACTTCGCCTTCCGCACCTCGCCGATCACCGCCGCGGCCACCGCGTAGACGAGATCGGGCGGATCCGGCGACGCGGCGGCGCGGAGCGACTTCGCCTCCGGCCAGGGCGCCCGGTGGATCGACCCGTCCTGCCACCACGACCACACCTCCTCGGTCACATACGGGAAATGTGGAGCGAAGAGGCGCAGCAGCGCCGAGAGTGCGAGCGCGAGCGCGGTGCGCGCCGACTGCGCCCCCTCCTCGCCGGCGGTGCCGTAGGCCCGCTGCTTGACCAGTTCCAGGTAGTCGTCGCAAAAGTTCCAAAAGAACCGCTCAGTCCGCTCCAGGGCGCGCGCGTAGTCGTAGTTGTCGAACGCGGCGGTTGCCGCTTCCACGAGATTGGCGAGCTCGTCGAGCATCGAGCGGTCGAGGGCGAGAGTCACTTCGTCACCGGGAGGCGAATCGCTGATGACGCCGAGCGCGAACTTGGAGGCGTTCAGGATCTTGATCGCCAGCCGTCGCCCGACCTTCATCTGGCCGTAGTCGACAGCGGTGTCGACGCCGGGCCGGCCGTTCAGCGCCCAGTATCGGAGCGCCTCGGCACCGTATTCCTCCACCAGCGGCATTGGTGTGACGACGTTGCCCTTCGACTTCGACATCTTCTTGCGGTCGGGGTCGCGTACCCAGCCGTTGATCATCGTGTCGTTCCAGGGCAAGACGCCGTGTTCGTAGTGGGCGCGCACGATTGTGGCGAACAGCCAGGTCCTGATGATCTCGGGCCCCTGGGGGCGCAGGTTCATCGGGAAGGTGCGTTCGAAGAGGTCGGCGTCCTCTTCCCACGCGCACGCGATCTGGGGCGTCAACGAAGACGTGGCCCACGTGTCCATGACGTCGGGGTCGCCGACGAATCCGCCCGGCTGGCCGCGCTGCTCCTCGGCGAAGCCGTCGGGGGCGTCGCTCGACGGGTCGACCGGCAACCGGTCCTCGGGAGCGAGGAGCGGTTGCTCGTAGTCGGCCTCGCCGTCGGGACGCACCGGGTACCAGACGGGGAACGGCACACCGAAGAAGCGCTGCCGGCTGATGAGCCAGTCGCCGTTGAGTCCCTCGATCCAGGTGTCGTAGCGGGCGCGCATGTGCGCCGGTGACCAGTGAAGCTCCTGGCCGCGCGCGAGCAGATCCTTGCGCAGCTCGGCGTCGCGACCGCCGTTGCGGATGTACCACTGCCGCGAAGTGACGATCTCGAGCGGGCGGTCGCCCTTCTCGTAGAACTTCACCGGGTGCGTGATCGATTTCGGCTCGCCAACGAGGTCGCCCGACTCGCGCAGCAGCTCGATGATTCGGACCTGGGCTTGCTTGATCGTCTTGCCCGCGAGCTCCGCGTAGATCGAGTCGCCGTCGGGCCGCGCATCCCAGTCGGGCGGGTCGGGCAGCAGGCGTCCGTCGCGTCCGACGACGCTGCGTGTCGGAAGCTGGAGTTCGCGCCACCAGACCACGTCGGTGACGTCCCCGAACGTACAGATCATCGCGATCCCCGAGCCCTTCTCAGGGTCGGCGAGCTCGTGGGCAAGGATCGGGACCGACACACCGAACAGAGGTGTGCGCACGGTGCCGCCGAATCGGTTGCGGTAGCGGTCGTCGTCGGGGTGCGCAACCAGCGCGACGCACGCTGGGATCAGTTCCGGTCGGGTCGTCTCGATGACGACGTCGCCTCCGCCGTCATTTCCGTGGAAACGCACCGCGTGATACGCGCCGGCCAGCTCGCGGTCTTCGAGCTCGGCCTGGGCCACCGCGGTGCGGAAGTCGACGTCCCAGAGGCTGGGCGCCTCGGCCTGGTACGTCTCGTCGCGGGCGAGCATCCGCAGGAACGCCCGCTGCGAGACGCGCTGGGTGGCAAGGCCGATCGTCGTGTAGGTGAGGGTCCAGTCGACCGACAGGGCAAGGTGCCGCCAGAGCTGCTCGAACGCCTGCTCGTCCTCGGCGGTGAGCCGAAGGCACAGGTCGACGAAGTTACGACGAGGTACGGGAATAGGCCGCTCGCTCGGCTTCTCCGGCGGGATGAAGGCCGGGTCGTACGGGAGCGACGGGTCACAGCGGACGCCGAAGTAGTTCTGCACACGGCGTTCGGTGGGCAGGCCGTTGTCGTCCCAGCCCATCGGATAGAAGAGCTCCTCGCCCCGCATGCGGTGGTAACGGGCGATGGCGTCGGTCTGCACGTAGCCGAACGCGGAGCCCATGTGCAGCGAACCGCTCACCGTCGGCGGCGGCGTGTCGATCGAGTAGATCTGCGCGCGCGTCTTGGTGCGGTCGAACCGGTAGGTGGCGTCGCGCTCCCACTGCGCGATCCACTTGTCTTCGAGCCCGTCGAGAGTGGGCTTCGCTGGTACCTCCATTACGTCAGCGTACCGATGCAAGGGCAGGAGGCCGGCTTTGCCGGCCGGAAGCAATGGTGCCGCGGGTGCATGCCGCCCGGGGGAGCCGACGAGGGGGGCC